>CAZYWR010000609.1:0-9361 GCA_964651185.1 uncultured Polyangiales bacterium | reverse complement strand
GATCGGACTGAAGCGCATCTTCATCCATGATCCTGCGCTCAACCGGAATCCGGTCATCTCGGGTCTGTATTGGGACGGCGCGCTCTGGCCCGAGGGCGAGCGCAAGCTCGACAGCTGCCTGCACACGGAGAACAGCGCGTGCACGAGCTGGACGAAGCACGCCCTCGAGGTCAGCGCGCCCGACGCCGAAGAGAACAGTGTCGACAGCGGGGGGACCCGAGAGCAAGCGGTCGTCCAGCTCTACGCCACGGGCGGCACCTTCGACGACGACGTGCGCATCGTCGACGACGCCGTCACCAAGTGGCGCGCCCGCCCCGAAGACGCGGGCAAGCTGATCGTCCTCTGGTTCGTGGTGCGCGACGATCGCGGCGGCGTCTCGTGGATCACGCGCGAGCTCCAGGTGCCGTGAGCGAACGCGTACGCACCTGCGCGCACCTTCGGGCGCGAGCACGCGTGAACGCACGCTCTCTTCCTCGCCGTGCCCCGATCTCTGCTTCGATGCTGCTTTTCTCGAAGTCGCATGTTAGCGTGCGGGCCCTTGCTGGATGCCGGCGCGGTCGATTCACGCGCGGATACAGCGAGCGATCCCCTGGCTCGGTCCGCTCGCGAAGCCAGAGGAACGGACGCAATGCTCTACCAGTTGCACGAACTCCAGCGCGCACTCCTCGCCCCAACCGCGCACCTCGCCCAAGCCGGGGCGTCCATGTTCTCCAGCCCGGGCTCCTGGCTCGCCGCGCTACCTGGTTCGAGCCAGGTCGCGGCCACGTACGAGCTGCTCTATCGACTCAGCAAAGATTTCCCGAAGCCGAAGTTCGATATCCACGCGGTGCGCGCGCACGGCGCCGAACTTCCGGTGGTCGAGCAGACGGTGATGAGGAAGCCGTTTTGTCGCTTGCTGCGCTTCAACCGCTACGCCGACGACGCGAAGCTCTTCGCGGCGCTCGAGCAGAGCCCCACCGTGCTCGTGGTCGCGCCGCTATCGGGACATCACGCGACCCTCCTGCGCGATACCGTGCGCAGTCTGCTCGCCGACCATGACGTATACATCACCGACTGGATCGATGCGCGCCTGGTGCCCGCCGACGAAGGCGCGTTCGCGCTCGACGATTACGTCGCGTACATTCGCGACTTCATCCACCGCATCGGCGCCGAGCGGCTCCACGTCATCGCCGTGTGCCAGCCGACGGTGCCCGTGCTCGCTGCCGCCGCGTTGATGGCGGCCGCGGGCGAACAGCTGCCTCGCAGCATGGCCTTGATCAGCGGACCGATCGACGCGCGTATCCGTCCGACCCGGGTCAACGAGCTGGCCACGACGCATCCTCTGCAATGGTTCGAGCATCGTCTCGTCCATCGCGTCCCCGCTGGTTACCCTGGCTGGCGCCGCCGGGTGTATCCGGGATTTCTCCAACTCTCTGCGTTCATCGCGATGAATCCGGACCGCCACGCCGGCTCGCACTCCGAATTCTTTCGGCAGCTCGTGCGCGGAGATCACGCCGGCGCGCAAGCACACCGCGCCTTCTACGACGACTACAACGCGGTGCTCGACATGCCCGCCGAATACTACCTCGACTGCGTGCGCATCGTGTTCCAGGAGTTTCTCCTGCCGCGCGGACTCTGGCACGTCGGCGGCGAACGGGTCGCGCCCGAAGCCCTCACGACTCCTGCGCTGATGACGATCGAAGGCGATCGCGACGACATCTCGGGTCTCGGTCAGACACGCGCAGCCCACGCCCTCTGCACCGGCATCGCGGACGACCGGAAGCGTCATCTCACCGTCGAAGGCGCCGGCCATTACGGCACATTCAGCGGACATCGCTGGCGTGAGTTCGTGTACCCGCGCTTACGCGACTTCATCCGCGACGCCGACACGATGACGCGTTAGACCCTTCCGCGGCCACGGTCAGTCATCATCAGAAGCGCAGCAGAAACTGACTCTGCAGCAAGAGCCCCGTCTGACCGGCCGAATAGACGTAGAGGACGCTCCCGTACGGCGAGCGCTTGATGCCCATGGCTTCGAAGTTGAGCCACACCTGACGCGTGCGAACGGGGTAGAAGTTGATCCCGCCACCTTCCTCGTACGGCGTGGCGAACGGCCCCTTGATCAGCGAGCTACGCGCGTAGAGCTCCACCCGTCGCGGGAACACGAAGTAGCCGAGGGAAGCCTCGAAGCCCCAGTCGTGCATCGAGCTCAGCGGCAGCGGCCCGTCTGCCGCGAAGTGGTCCAGCCCGCGCTGGTAGAACTCCGCGTTGAGCGCGAGCCCGCGAAACTTGACACCCGCGTCGATCGCCCAAAGATAGAAATTCGCGAGCTGCACCGTCACGTTCGGCGCCAGGGCGCCCGTTTCGAAGAGCAAGCGACCGTCGGAGATGAAGGTGGCGTTGTTTTCCGGACTCGCCTTCGAGAGATCCGAAAGCCGATCCTCGCGCGCAAAGGTAAACGCCGTACCGACGCGCAACGCAGGCTTCTGGTGTTCCTCATAGTCATTCCAAGGCTTGCTGAAATCGTTGAGGTCGTACCAAACGGACACGGAGTACGCGAAGCGATGATCGATCCGCGTCGCCGCCACATCCAGCGTATTGAGCGAATTGCCGATCATCGCGATGTAGTTGAAGCCGGGAAGAAGCTGTCCGTCTGCCCACACACCTTGCGTGAAACCCGGACGCATGTAGTTCACGGCCATGCTGCGGTCCGTGCCGTGAAAGAACGGATAGGTGCCGGTCATGCTCCGCAAGCTCGGTAGCGAAAAGAAGCCCGCTCGCAGCGCGAACGCCTCGTTGAAGCGGTAACCGACGTAACCCGCCGCCGTAGCCGAGAGCGTGGCGCTCGAGGTGTACAAGATGATGTTGAAGTCCAAGTGGCGATCGAACACGAAGCCAGAAAAATAGAACACGTCTCTCGTCAGCTGGATGTCGTGCCGGCGCTGCACGTCGTGCTCGTTGCCGAGGTGATCCGTATAGGTCCGATCGACGTTCAGAGTGTTCGTGTACTTGAACTGCGATACGTGGTTGATCACGAGCCGGAACGGCATCGCCGGGCTTCGGGTCGATGCCAGCACGAATCCCTTGTCGTAGTGCGGGAGCTCCCAGATCGCGCTTCGCGGCGGTTCGGCTTGCTCGGGCGCCTCGACCGAGGCTTCTGACACGCGCAAGTTTGGTTCCTGCGCGCTCTCAGGCGGCGGAGCGCCCTGCGGAGACGCCTCCTGGGGGACGTCCGACGCGTGCGCTCCGGCAGCACACGATAAAATCAGCGACGTGGCGAGCCCGAGCACCGCTGCCTGCCGCGCTCCGCTTCGCCCAGCCCACGCCTGCCCCGCGCGCTGGTCCATCGCGATCCCTCCCGTCTGGCATTGCTGCTCCCAACTTTCGGCGGATGATCGCGCAGGACGGCGGCCTTCTGCGCTTTGCGGTCACCGCCGACGGGCCTCTCCCCCTTCAAGTTGGCCGCAAAGCGCAGAAAGTCGCCGGACAAGCGAGGGCCGCCGAAAGTTGGGAGCAGCAGTGCTAGTCCAGTCGTGCCCAGAACGCCTCTGCCTGCGATTCGCCGTCCGCGATCAGCCGCGAGATGTGCGCTGGTTGGCGCGAAAGTTTGCTCGGATAGTCCAGACTCCGCGCGACAGCGTCTGACATCCGGATGAACCGCAACGTCACCGCGGTACTCGCGTCGAGGCCGACCCGGGCGCGAAACGCATCGGTCAGCGCGTTTTCTGCGAGGAGCAGGTTGACGATCTCGATCAGCTGGACCTCATGTTGCAGACTCAGATTTCCGGCCAGATGATTGCGGCGATCAAAAATATCACTCGGACTCTCCGGCACGGCGTCGATCGGCATGCGGTTCACCTGAATCACCCATATCTCGTCGGGTAAGGGATGCTGCCCCATGAGCATTTTCCGCAGGAACCCAGCGACGGGCGGGTTGGAGGAGAAGATGCCGTCCCAATAGGCGTGCCCATCGACCCGGACCGCGGGAAACAAAGTCGGGATCGCCGCGGACGCGAGCAGCGAGTCCACCCCGATCTCGCCCCACATCGAGCTAAAGGTCTTGAACGTACCCTCCAGCACGTCCGACGCGCCCACGAGCAGAACCGGGCTCCGTGGCTCGACCAAAGAGCGCGCTTCGTCGAAGTCGACGTGCTTCGTGATCAGCGCCCGCAGGTCCGTAAACTCCGGACGCCCGATCAGCAAGTCCGCGACGTTCGTCCAAAACCGAAACGGCGGCGATGACGGACTGCTAGCGATGCTCGGCAGGCTCCCGCTCTGCATCAATTGCAGGAGCTGAACGCCGAGACTGTCGTAGAGCACCTCGGCCGGCGTCTGCGCGGTCAGATCTCGCCAGAAGCCGAGGATGCGATCTTCGATGGGCATTGGGTCGCCGCGGGCCTGCTTGAGCAGGCCGAACCAAGCGAGCATCGCGGTGATGGCGCCGCCCGAAGTCCCGCTCAGCCCGACGATATCGAATCGCTCTTTCAACCCGCGGGTGAACAGCGCCTTGAGCGCGCCAGCCACGAACGCGCACTGGCTGCCCCCTCCCTGACATGCGATCGCAACGCGCTTTTGACTCATGGGCTTCCTTTCGCGACGCGGCCATCAAGGCGCACCACGGCCAGGGCGTGACGCACACGCACGAGAGCATCTCCACCACGACCCAGCTTGTGCGCCTCCTTCTAGGCCGCGCAAAGTTGTGCGGACCGACTAGGCGCGGCAGACCCGATCGAAATCACACGAATTCGCGCGCATGCGCGACCTCACGCGATGCCTCGTCGGGGGCGCGATCAAAGATCGCTTCGGCCCTTACCATCCTCGGCGCACGACTCGTCAGCGCCGGTCAATCATACCGCCCCCGCACTGAACGCGCTCATCTGCCTTGAGTGCTCGAAATCGAGCAGACCTTAACGCCGTGCGAGAGCGCGTGCTGTCGCGCGCAACTCGTGAGAACGGACAATCTGCGCGACCATCAAAGCGCGCCGGTCAGGCTCTTCGCTCTCGGTCACAGTTGCAAACTACGCGGTGCACGTTCACAAGTCAGAGCAGAAGCCGCTCGCGCCAAGACCTCTGCCTCGTAAGCAGCGGCCTCCGGCATAGGTGCTCGATCCGCATGCTTGCGTTCCGAGGCTGACAGAGCTGGCAGTGCCCAACGGGCAGATGGAAGGCGCCATGTTTGAACAAGTGATCGAAAGCTTCCGCAAGGCTTCTGAGTCCGCGTCGCAGGCCCAGCAGGAACTCTATAGACAGTGGCTGCAGCAGCTGCCGACGACGCCGCTCAACCTGGCCGACGTTTCGGCGGGTCAGCGGCTCGCGTTTCAGAAGCGAATGGCCGAAGTCGTCAAAGAGGCATTGAGCAGGCACCGCGACGCACTCCACGCGATGTATGGCTCGGGCATTCAACTCATCGAACAGACCTTCCGTTTCGCGGACGCCAGGCGGCCCGACGACCTCCGGCGCCTAGTCGACGAGCTGTGGAAAAAGCTATCCAATACGTTTCGGGAACAATCGGAGGCGCAGCTCCACGCATTGCAGAACATGATGGACAGCTGGTTGCAGTCCTCCCACAAGGCGCAGTCGTAGCTCTATGCCGAGCTGGGGGGCGAGGATGCAAAAGACCAAGCGAGCGGCGTCGCAGGACGCATTCGAACACTGGCGGCAGCAGAGGGATCGCTGGCTCACCGACCTGGCCCGCACCAGCGACGCTTACCTGAGGTCAAGGCCGTTCCTGAGCTGGATGTCGCTCTGTCTCAAATTTACGCTGTCGGCTCAGTCCCTCTTCTTTGGCCAGGTCGCGCGCTCGCTCGTCGGCGCGCGACCTGCACCGCAGCCGTCTGGCGACGATCGCACGAGCTCTCCTGCCGCGACGAACCATCGTTCTTCGCCGCTTGGAGATCGTCACACGCGTCTTTGAGGTTACGAGAAGGCGCCGGGGGAGGAACGACTGTGATCGGCTCGATACTCGAAGTGCTTATCCGTCAGCAGGCGCTATGGCTAGGCGAGCAAGAGCGGTTCTGGCGCCGCATGGCGTGCGTCCCACGGGCTTTGCAGCTCGCGCGCGACACCCAGGTGGGCACGACGCCTCACGAGGTCGTCTTCCAAGACGGCTCGCTTAGGCTCTTGCGCTATCGGCGAGAGACGCGCGCCGCCTTCTCTGAGCCGGTCCTGTTCTGCTACGCACTGGTCAACCGGTCGTACATTCTCGATCTCCAGCCCGACAAGAGCGTCGTCCGCCAGTATTTGCAGCGCGGATTCGATGCGTACATGATCGATTGGGGCGTTCCATCGCGCGCGGATCGCGGGCTGCGGCTCGAGGACTATATCGGCGGCGCGCTGAAGCGCGTCGTCGACTTCGTTCTGCGCGAACATCGCAGCGAGCGCTTACACCTGCTCGGCTACTGCATGGGCGGGACGATGTCCGCGATCTTTACGGCGCTCTACCCGGAGCTCATCCGAACCCTCACGCTGCTGGCGTCGCCCATCGACTTCGCCGACCGGGAGTCGCTCGCGAACTTGTGGGCGGATGAGAAGTATTTCGACGTAGACGCGTTCGTCGACACCCATGGCAACTGTCCGGCGGCGTTCTTGCAAGCGTGCTTCCTCTTCATGCGGCCAGTGCAGAACCTGATAGAGAAGCAGCTCGCGTTCTGGGACCGCATCGAGGACCCGCGCTTCATCGCGAGCTACTTTGCGATGGAGCAGTGGGTCAACGACAACATTCCGGTAGCAGGCGAGACGTTCCGCGAGTTCGTGAGGCGGTTTTATCAGCGCAACGAATTGGTGCGCGGCGAGTTTTGCTTGGGACCGCGTCCGGTCGATCTACGACGGATCCGGTGTCCGCTGCTGCTGCTGACTGCGAAAAACGACCATTTGGTCGTTCCAGAATCCACGAATGGCATTCGCCCCCATACGCGCTCCCGCGACGTCAAAGCGACGACGATCGACGCCGGCCATGTCGGTCTAGTCGTGAGCGGGAAGGCGCAGAGGGAGTTCTGGCCGGAGGCGACTCGTTGGTTGGCGGAGCGCAGCGTGAAGCGCGTGGAGACCACGGCCGGAGAGAGCGAGCGCAGCCTTTCGCCACGGAGCGCCGCCGAAGACGCGCCGTGCGCGCAGCTGGCGGCCGCGAAGCCCTCGTACGACATGCATCCAGCCGTCTCAGATGCGCGCGGCGAAGCCCACGGCCATCGTCAGGAGTTCGCGTGTCTCCCGGCCGAACAGGGCACGGAACGCCAGATCGGCCACGACGCCGATCCGGCGGCGTCTCCAATAGGTGATCCCCCCGCCTGCGACTAAGCCTCCGGAAGCCGTGGTCTCACCGTGGAAGTCGAGCGAGAACAAGGGTCCGAAGATGACGTGAGGCGACCAGTTCCGGCGGGCTTCGAACACGCGTTTGAACGCGACCTCCGCGAGTCCGAGCACGTCGTGGCTCGTCCCTGCGGCGCCCAGGGAAAGCTCCAGCTCGTAGCGCTCCTGCGCGAACGGCAGCGCAGCCAACAGCCCAAGCCCGCCCAGGCCCGCGCGCTGCTCCCCGAAGGCGCCGCCGCCGAAGCCTCGCAGACCGAGGATGAGATGGTATGCCGGCGGTTCGGGCACCGCTTCGACAGCTGCCGCCGCGGGGGCGCGAAGGAGGAGTGTCAGGGCCGCGCATGCGAACGGCCAGAACGCGCGCTCTGGAAGCCGGTCCATACAAATCTACTAACCGCGAATCGTGAAGACCACGTAGGGGGAGATCCACCATTCCGAGCTCTGAAACGGTCCTCCCGAGAGCGTGACGGTCGGCAGCACCCCGGCGCCGAGCGAGAATCGGTCGTTCCTTGGCAGGCGAAAGTCGAGGCCTGCTTTGAAGGTAAAGCCGGTCGTGTAGTCGTAACGGTTATAGGCGTAGCAGCCCCAGTAATAGTAGCCTCCACACGCTACGCCGACGTCGCCCGTCACATGCCACCAATTCAGGTCCAGCATGGCGCCGAGCACGGGAACGACGAAGCTCCGATTTTCCAGCTCGGCCATCAGACCGACTCCCATGTGAAAGCGTGTGAGGGAACGGTCGCCATACTCCGACGGAACGTGGAGCGGCGTCCATGACCAGCCAATGTTCGCGGTCGGAACGAGAAAGCCGAGATCCCAGCCGAACGCTCCCGAGAGGCCCGCGCCGACCCCCGCCGCGTCGTGTTCATCGGTGAGAGGGATGGGCAGTTCGACCGCGATGTCCGCCTTGAACATGTACGCCTGCGGACCCTGCGGCCCGAAGGAATCCGGCGCATTGCCGTCCGTCACGACTTCTCCTTCGAGCGGCGTCGCAGCGGGTGGAGGCGTGAGGGGCGTGCCCGGTGGAGGTTCCAAGAGCGGCGAGGACCAGTCGTCCTGAGACTGTACCGCGGGTATGTCTAGAAGCAGACAGAGCAGACCCAGGAGCATTCCACGGTTCATGACTCACCCCCGGCACGGGTTCCACGCCTGTCGCGCAGACGCAAACATCGACCTCTCGTACATGCGCGGGCACGCTCGTTTGGACGCGTGATCTGTCGCTTTGTCGACGCGACGTTCGGATCCCTCGCGATCAGTCGCGGGGTGCGGCCCGAGGTTGGGGCGCTTGGGCCAGATTGCCCCGCTGTGATCGGTTTGTGCCGCGCGAAGCGCGATTTCGGGCGAGGTGGTCTGCTGAGCGCGCTCGTTAGCGCGGCTCGTTCACGCGCGCGTCGAAGGCCGTGTTCCCGCAATGTGGACACTTGGGGATGGAATGCCCGCGCGTGACGTGCACCTTCTGGTGACACTTCGCGCAGCGAAAATCGCCGGTTTCTTGCGCTCGTTCGCCTGCATGCGCAGCCATGAAACACCTCCCGTCTGGCTTTGGCAGACTCGCAAGACTTTGGCAGACTCGCAAGACAAGTGCCGATACGAACCCGAGCGGGGCCTTTGGAGGAACGGCGCGAAAGTTGCTGCGAAGCTGCGGAGCGCTTTGTACAGACGGCTCGGCGGTCACAGCCGATGCGTTTTGCGGACGCGCGCGCACGCGGTGCCAGCGCGAGCCGCGCGAGGGGGGCAGACACCGTGACGCGATGCGCAGAGAACCTGAACCCGGCGCGCCGCGCACATGCGCGCTGCGCGCCGACGGAGCCGTTGCCGGGTCCTTTCCCCGACCCGATTCCGATCCCGAAGCCCGCGCCGATTCCGGACCCGTCGCCCGGACCGAGCCCGTCGCCGCTCCCGCGGCCACCGCTGGAGCCGCCGCTGCCTACGCCGATCCCCGTGCCTACCCCGCAATATCATCGTCAGGGCTGCGTCCGCCGGCCCGACGCGCCGCGCGCGAACTCGCGCATGGCTCGCTCGCCGGACGTGGGCGGCTGCGCCCGCCGGCCCGACGCGCCGCGCGCGAACTCGCGCA
>CAZYWR010000608.1:0-1544 GCA_964651185.1 uncultured Polyangiales bacterium | reverse complement strand
TCGTGACTCGCCGCGCGCAGGGTTACGGCGTGCATATCCTGCGCACGGTGCAGCTCGCGCGCGCGGGGCTGCCCGAGCCGGAGGGGAGCGCGCTCGCGCGCCAGGCCGCGGATGCGCTCTACGAGCGGGCACTCGACGAGGACGAGCGCCTGCCGGCGCTGCTCGATGCGCGCCGGCCGCTGCCCGAAGAAAGGGCGCTCGAGGGGTTACGCGCGCGCGTGCGCGCCACGCCTCTCGGCGAAGAGCTGACCTCGGCGCTCGGCGAAACCCTGCGTACCTTGCGCGCGCTCGGGGCGCTCTCGCTGGTGGTGGCGCCGTCCTTGGTCTGCGACAAGCTCAGCGAGCAGCGCTGGCTGGGGGACGCGCGGCTCGGCATCGATAGCGACGATCGGCTGCTCGCCGCGGTCTCGGACGCCTTCGCGGCGCCCTTCGACGCAGTGCTCCTGCGCAGCTTGCGCGCGCGCGACGTGCGCGACGCGGGGGTGGCCGTGCTGGTGCAGCGTATGGTGGATGGGATCGTCGCGGGCGTCGTCTACACCCGCCACCCCGTGACCGCCGACAGCGGCGAGTGGTTGGTGCGCTCCGGCTACGGGCTGGCGAGTGGGGTGCGGCGCAGCGCGGTCGCGAGCGACGTCTTTCGTGTGTCGCGCGACGGTTACGTCCGCGACGCGCTGACCACCGAAAAGCACGACATGCTGGTGGCGAGCTTCGACGGATCGCACGAGGTACGCCAGGTTCCGCCGGCGCTCGCGGCGCGCGCGAGCCTAGGCGGAGCGACCTTGCGCGAGGTGCTGCGCCTCGCGGAGCGCGCCGAACGGCACAGCGGCCACCCTGTACGCATCGATTGGGCCGTCGCCCAGAGCCGCGTGTATGTGCTGCGCGCCGAGCCGCTGCCGGGCGGACCGAAGATCGTGCGCAGCCGCGCGCAAACCCCAGCGCGGCGCGAGCGCGCGCTGTGGTCGCATAGCGAGCTCGGCGAGGCGTTCCCCGAGCCCCTCTCGCCGCTCACCTGGTCGATGCTCGTACGCTTCAGTGGTCTGGGCGTGGCCAATGCGCTCGCCGCCACCGGCGCGGCGCTCGGCGCCTCGCCCGAGCTCCTGATGGACGTGCGCGGTCGCGCCTACTTGAACCTGGGCGTGCTGACCGAAGCGGTGTGCCGCATCCCGGGCTTTTCGGCGCACGTGCTCTCGCGTGCCGGGCTCGACCTGCCGCGCGAAGCCTTCGGCGACGAGCACCTCGGGCCCATCGATCTCACGCGCGCGCTTTTGCGCGTGTACGACTCGCACGTGCGGCTCGGCGAACGACTTGGCCTCTTGGCGCCGCGCATGGCCGATGAGCGCGGCCACTTCGCGGGTCTCGACGCGCGTCTGCTCTCCCCGCAGGCAGTGGAGCGCGTGCTCTGCGATGCAGAGATCTTCCTGCGCGAGGCGGGCAGCGCTTTGATGCGCACGCACGGCGCTTGGCTCGTCACTTTGCTCGCGTTTCGCCTCTTGTTCGGCCACTACTTCGCCGCGGACGCGCTGCGGCTCGAGCGCGATCTGTTA
>CAZYWR010000607.1:0-3086 GCA_964651185.1 uncultured Polyangiales bacterium | reverse complement strand
CAAACAACTTGATGCGCACGCCGTAGCCGAGGCTGACGTCGCCGCCGAACGTGTAACGCAGCACCGCGCTGTCCCTGCGCAGCGCGCTCGTGACCGGCACGTTGCCGAAGCGGCGCAGCCCATCGAAGCGGCCCACCAGCTCGAAGCGCGGCAGCACCGGGATGATCGCCTCGACGTAGAAGCCGTCCTTGATGAAGTAAGGATCGTACTTACCGTTCTTGCCGGGCCCGTACTTGAAGCGCGAGCCCGGATCCGGGCCGAGGCTCATCTCCGTGCGCCGCAGCAGATACTCGGCGCGCAGCTCGAAGCGCTTGATACGGGCGTAGAAATCGGCGCCCGCGACCAAGTACGAGAGCTGCGCCCTGGGATCGTACCGGCCACCCATGGCGGAGCCGCCGAGCGTAAAGGTCATGTCTTGGTCGGTCAGGTCGAGCGTGGCGGCCAGCCTTCCGCCCATCGATGGTCGTGAGTTGTTGTCGAGGTAATAGAACGCGCCCGAGCGCTGCTGGATCCAGTCGATGTCGAGGCCGTCGTTGTCGCCGCGGAAGCCGCCGACCGCGTAGGCGGCGTAGTCGACCTGCAACGAGGTGCCGAACCAGTGCGTGCCGCCGATCTCCAAGCCGTTATCTACGTAGGGCGCCGGCATCACGCCCATGTTCCACTCGCGCAGCCGGACCATGCGGCCCATGTCGTACGGCAGGGGCTTGTCGACCGTTCGGTGGTTGGCCGGATCGTGGCGCAGCTGAAACTCACCGAACGACGGCGTGAAGCGGCCGAGGCGAAAGCGCAGCTCGTCGAAGGCCGTCAGATCCATGTAGGCCATGCCGAGCTCGAAACCGTGGCAGCCGAAGCAGAGCTTGACGTTCGTCGAGATGTGATCGTTGAAGTCGACCGCCAGCTTGGCGCTCATCTCGGTGACGTAGCCGTCGAGGGCGCGATTGCGCGCGGTCGCCGTCTTGTCCGGCAAGTACAGGTAGCTCGCCTGCACGGAGCCCGCGAAGTTGCGATCCTGCCCCTGCGCCAGCGGTAAGAGCGCGGCGCTGAGCCCGACCACCGCGAGCGCGGCCAGGCAGAGCCCATACGTCGAGGCGCTCTTCATTCTGCGGCGCATCGTCAGGTACAAGCTCTTCATGGTGTGCTCTCCCCTTGTGTCTCACTGCTCAGGTTCGGCGCGGGCGCGTGCGTCTCCTCCTTCGTGGACGGACCCGGCGGGGGCGCAGACGAAGGCGCCGCCGGCGGCGCATAGCGACTCGCCTTGGTCCTTGCGCCACCGTTGTTCTTCTGCTCGGTGTACCAGTAGAGAAAACGCAGGATGTGCGGCGCTTCGCTGGGATTGATGGCGCTGCCAGCGGTACGCATCATCTTCGCCACGTAGATGTCCCAATGGCGCACGTCCGTGACCGGCGCAGCCAGCGCGCGCTCGAGGTCGTGGCATTTGCTGCAGTTGATCGAGAATGACTGGTAGTCGCCCTGGAGCTCGGCCGGAACCTCCCCGACCTCCGCGCGCACGGTCGCGGCCGAGCGAGCCGTCGCTGGGCCGCCGCACGCCCCGAACAGGAGCGCGCCCGCGAGCAACAGCGCGAACGACTCAATTGTCATGGGCTCCCTCTGCGATCCAGTCGTGGATGAGCGCCATGTCCGTACGCGACCAGTAAGGTCCGTTCTGCGGCATGCGCACGCCGGTGGGCGGCGCATCGGAGAGCTTCTCGTAGATGAAGCTGTCGCAGGGATCGCCGTCGACGACGATCTTGTCGTGCGAGGTCGAGCCGCCGCGCCGGAGCGAAGCGTAGTCGCCGACGCTGAAGCCGGTGGTGTCGATCGCCGAGCCGCCCATCGTCGGGTTGTGGCAGCTGCAACCCATCTGCAGCTTGGGCAAGATGTCGTTCTTGAACGAGACCATCACGGCCGGGTCGGTGTCTTCGTTCTTGCAGACGCCGGCGATCACCTCGCCCACGTCGGGCTCCGCGCTGCTCACGCAGGCGCCCGCGATCAGCGCGACCCCGAGGAGCGCCAGCAAGACCATCCGCAGGCTGCTCACTGTGCCCCCCCGTCGGTCATATCGTTCACGATGAAGGGCCGGTTCACGCGATTCGTCGTGACGGCGACCGTGACGCATACGCCGTCTTTCGCCTTGACCGAATTGTTCATCCCGACCGTGACCAGATCACTCTCTTGCATGAACGTGCTGATGTCCGTCGGTGCCGTGCAGGTCGCGCCGATCGGAGGCACGAGCGTGATCGTGACCACGACCCAGCTCGGCGAGTAAGACGGATTGACCGCCGGCGGCGCTTCGGGATCGGTGCTCGGCAACCAGTAAGGTTGCGAAAAGATCACGCGCTGCGCGGCCGTCTGGCCGGGCTTCACGAGCTCGTAGACGTTGCCGCCCGGAACGTTCTTATCCGTAACGCCGAAGGTGCCCTCCTGCGACGCCATGGAGTGGTGGAGCGCGACGGTGCCCCGGTAGTAAATCGGCAGCGGGGGCGAGACCGTGCCGTTCGAGAAGGCCAAGCCCTCGCTCGCGGTGACGATCGGCATGTTGATCCACTGCGTCGGCATCTGCGCCGTGGGATCGCTGATCAGACCGAGGTCGACGGCGTCGTTGAGCGCGTCGAGCGAGGGAATGACCTCGCCGTGGTACTTGGGCGTGTAACAAGCCCAGTACTGCGCGCGGAAGGGCGAGTAGTCCGTGTCGCCAGGGATGTTGTCGATGATCGGCGCGTGAATGATGGGAGTGGGAGGGCTGCCGTCGGCGTTGCAGCGGGCGATCACGTACGCCGCGTTCCAAGTGCGCTTGCCCGTACCGAAATCCCAGTAGCTGACCTTCTGCCCGGCCGCGTATCCGGTCTTGACGGGAATGGACGGCGCGGCCACGCCGTCGTTCACGTCGATTTGGCGATTGATCTCGAGGTCGGCGTAAGCCGACGGAACAGTCGCCTCAGACGCTGGCGGCAGCACGTAGCGGCTGTAACCAGGCGCATCGGAAACCAGCGGATCGAGACAACCCGTACACGACGCTACCGCGAGCGCGGCCCCCAGCCATCGCTGCATGCAATCCCCCCGGCGAGCGCGCGCCGTGCAGCGCGCGC
>CAZYWR010000606.1:0-7549 GCA_964651185.1 uncultured Polyangiales bacterium | reverse complement strand
ATCAGCGACGAGCCCGCCACGCGCTCCGGGAGCGGCGTGCCGCGCAGCCGGCTCGCCCACACCAGCGGCATCCCGTCCGCCACGCGCAGGTCGGCGCCGGCGTAGATGTCGCGCGCCTCCGGATCCTTGACGTGGCGGCGCAAGAAGTCGAGGTTGGCCGTGACCAGCCAGCCGCCTTGACCGCGCGCGAGACTCGCGAACACGTGATCGAGCAGCTGCTGGCTGTCGATGCGAGCGAGCGGCATGCCGCACAGCTCGACCCGGGCAAACGGAGCGCTCATCGCGGCGATGCTGGCGGCGAACGCGCCGGCGGTCAAGTCGCTACGGAAGCTCGCGCAGCGCGAGCGCTGCAGCGCGATTGCTCATGCGCCGGCCGCCAGCTTCGCGGCGATCGCCTGGGCGAGCAGGAACACGCTCTCGGGCGCGCAGCCCTCGGCTTTGTTGTCGACCAGCACGAAGGCGGGCACGCCGTGTCGCTGGGCGCGCGCCACCAGCGAGGCGATCGCGGTGCGCGTGTCGGCGTCCTCGTCGGCGAGGCGGTCGAAGGGCGCGAAGCGCGCACGCGCGTCTTCGAAGCGGTCGTTCGCACGCATCAGCCAGCGCACGAGCAGCGGCCGGCGTGCGCCCGGGGGGATACGCCGGGCCTGCGCGATCACCGGCGGCATGGCGGTCCAAGCGTTGTGGCAATGGATGGCGCCCGCCTCTTCGAGCGCGGCCGCGTACTCCGTGGTCAACAGCTCGACGTTGCGCAGCTCGACCGCGTAGCTCGGCCCGCGCGGGAGCTTGCGCAGAAACGCGCGTAGCGCGCGGGCGAACGCGCGCGGACCGCCGGCGTCTTGCGGCGGGAACTGAAAGAGCAGCGTGCCGAGCTTGGTGCCGAGCCCCTCGACGGCCGGCGCGATCACCGCGCGCTCGGCGTAGGCCGCGTCGAGATAGCGGGCGTTCGCCTGCCCGCGTCGAGCGCCGTAGCGGGCGTGCTCCGGGAAGCGGAGCGTCGTGCAATCCTGGTGCGCTTTGACGAGGAAGCGGAAGTCGTCCGGAACTTGCTCGGCGTAGGCGCGAAAGGCGGCCGCGGAGATCGGCTCGTAATAAGTGCGATCGATCTCGGCCATGCGCAGGAGCGGATGCCGCGCGTAGGCCGTGAGCCCGTGGCGCGCGAGCTGCTTCTCCGATGCGCTCGCGGCGTACACGACGCCCTTCCAGCCGGCATAGGACCAAGTCATGGCGCCCAGGCGAATGGACGCCGGAATCGCCTCGCGCAGCGCGACGTGCTCGGGCTTCGGCGTGACAGCGCCGACGTGCGGGCGCGGAAGCTCGAACAGGGATGCTTGCGACGAGGTCGACCGCGCCATCGCGCGCGAACATGGCACCGCGCGCGGTTCAGGGCAAAAAGCCATGGCGCGGCCGCCGGCCGCATGATCAGGCGCGCCGGCAGCGCCATGGGTCCGCGGCTACACTCGGGCCGTGTTTTCGCGGCGCATGCGCGGCTGGCTCGCTTTGGCGGCGCTCCTTCACTTCGGCTGTCTGTTCGGCTTGAGCTGGGCACGCTTTCACAATGTCCACCAGCGCACCTTCGATCTCGCGCTCTACGCGCGCATCGCCTGGGGCTTCGCGCACGCAGATCTTTGGTCGCCGGTGCTGAACACGCACGCGCTCGGCAGCCACATCGCGCCCGTGCTGTTGCCGCTCGGACTGTTGGGACGGCTGTTCGGGACGGTGCCGGTCTTGCTCTGCGCGCAGGCGCTGTGCATCGCGCTGACCCTGTTTCCGATCGCGCGCATCGGAGCGCGCCGGCTGGGAAGGCGCGGCGTCTGGCTGGGCGGCGCCGCCTTTCTGCTCTACCCCAACCTGTTTCACGTGGGAACGTACGAGTTTCATCCGGGCACGCTCGCGGTGTTGCCGATGGCATGGGGCTTCGATGCGCTCGACCGCGCCCACCTGCGCCAGCTCGGGCTGACGCTCGCGTGCGTGCTGGCTTGCCGCGAAGACCTCGGCGCGTTCTGCCTTTTGCTCGCGCTCGTCTATTGGCACCGCCATCGCGATCGACGCGCGCTCTACCTGGGCGCGGGCGCCGCGCTGTATGCGGCGGGCGCGCTCGCGATCACGCTCGCGTACGCGCCCGAGACGGCCTCGCTCGACCTGCACTATGCGCCCTGGGGCGGTTCGCCGTCGGGCGTCGTGCGCACGCTGTTCAGCGAGCCGAGCAAAGTGTTCGCGCACTTCCGTGCGCCCGAGCGGCTCGCGTATCTGCCGCGCATCCTGGCGCCGCTCTCGTTCTTTTCGCTGCGGGCGCCGGCCTTGCTTTTGCCCGGCTTGCCTTACCTCGCGCTCAACTTGCTCAGCGTCTTCCCGACGGCGCAGCAGCAGTATTCGCACTACCTCACGCCGGCTGTGCCTGCGCTGATCGTGTCGGGCATCGTCGGCGCGAGCGCCGTGCAGAAGCCGGTGCTGCAGCGGCTCTGGTTCGTGACGCTCGCGATCGGACACTTTGCGCTGGGCGGCTCGCCGCTCTCGCGCGACTTCGATCGCCAGGCGTTTTGGCCGGACGCTGCCACGCGCGCCGCCCGCGACGTCCTCGCGCAGATTCCGGCGGGAGCGAGCGTGCAAGCGCCCGATGCGCTCCTGCCGCACTTGGCCGAGCGACACGAGCTGCGGCGCGGTCCGCCGCCGGAGGCAAATACGCAGTACGCCGTGCTGGACCTTACGCATCGGCTCAAGTTCGCGCGCCGCGAGGTGCTGCTGCGCACGAGCGAAGAGCCGTTCGTGCGCAGCTGGTTCGCCCGCCGCGATCGCGCGCTGCTCGCGTACGCGCCGCCCTATGCGCTGTTCGCGCGCGGCCGCGACCCTTGGCGCGATGGGGTCGCGCGGCGCTGTGTGGAGCACGCCTTTCGCGCGCGCCCGAACGAGGAGCCCGATCAGAGCCGCGGGCAGTCTGTCGCACTCACACGTTGCCTGGTGGCCGAGAGCGCATCGTTGGCGGGCGATGTACTGACGATCGCGATGCGGGCTCGCGCGCCCTGCCCGGCGGACCTGGCGATCCGTTTCGGGCCCGCCCCCATGCCGGCGCGCGTCGAGCTGCTGTGCGACGGCGCGCTCTCGCCGACGCTGCTCGGTGCGGGCGATCTCGTGCGCTCGCGCCACCACGTCGATCCGCGCGAGGCGGCCGCCTTGCGCGCGCGCGGCCTGTGGGTCGGCGCGCTGCGCGCGAGCGGCGCGCCACCTGAAGCGGGCGATCCTGCGGCGAGTCCGCTAGAGATCAAGCCAGATGGCCGCTGACGCAGGCGCACGCGCGCACGGCGCACCATGGAGGGGCAGATGAAAGGGCTCTACGCGATCGTCGATCCCGAGCACTGCGCAGGCCGCGATCCAAGGTGGGTGGCAGAGCGGATCCTACACGGCGGTTGCGCGGCGCTGCAGCTGCGCGCGAAGGGCCTCTCCGACCGCGCGCACCTCGCGCTCGCGCAAGAGCTAGCCACGCGCTGCCGCGCGGCAGGTGTGCCCTTTTGGATCAATGATCGCGCCGACATCGCGCGCCTGGTGGACGCGGCGGGCGTGCACCTCGGGCAGGACGACCTGCCGCTGGCGGCCGCGCGCCGGGTCTTTCCTTCGGCCTCGTTCGGTGTATCGACCCACGACCTCGCGCAAGCGCGCGCCGCCATCACGGCGGGCGCGGACGTGATCGGCTTTGGGCCGGTCTTTCCTACGCGGTCCAAGCGCCATCCGGACCCGTGTGTCGGGCTCGAGGGCCTGCGCGAAGTCTGCCGAGCGCTGCGCTGTCCGGTGATCGCGATCGGCGGGATCACGCGCGCGCACGCTGCAGACGTACGTGCGGCGGGCGCGCGCTACGCAGCGGCGATCGGCGCCATCTGCTTGGCGGATGATCCCAGCGAAGCGGCCCGCACGATGCACGAGGCGTTGCGCGCAGGCTGAGCGCAGCGTGATGAGCCTTACGATGCAGAGCGGCGCGCGTTCGACTGCGGATCGCGGGCGCGCTAGCGTCGGCGCCATGGCGGAAACGGAGGGTCCGACCCTGGCGGAGCTGAGACGTCGCTACCTCGAGCAGGCGCGCCCTCTGCCCGCCGCGCTCGAGGAGCGGCTGCGCGCGGATCCGCGACCGGGCGCGCGCGCCATTTTGGCGGCGATCGAAAAGCGCCGGCGCGAGCGGCGCGCGGAAGGACAGCGCCTACGTTGGATCAGCCGTTACGAGCGCGAGCTCTGGGCGCGCGGCGTCGAGCTCGTGGCCGGTGTGGATGAAGCGGGCATGAGTCCGCTCGCGGGTCCGGTCGCCGCCGCGGCGGTGATCTTGCCGCAGGACGCGCGCATCGAGGGCATCGACGACTCCAAGCGGCTCGACCGCAGCGAGCGGGAGCGCTTGGCGCCGCTCATCAAAAGAGCGGCACTCGCGTGGTCGGTCGCCTTCGTCGAGCACGAGGAGATCGATCGCATCAACATCTACCATGCTGGCTTGTTGGCGATGCGGCGCGCGGTCGAGGGGTTGCGCCTGACGCCGCAGCATCTGCTGATCGACGCGCGCCGGATCGACCTAGAGATCGAGCAGCAATGCATCGTCAAAGGCGATCAAAAGTGCGCGACGATCGCGGCTGCTTCCATCTTGGCCAAGACCGCGCGCGATGCGCTGATGATCGAGCTCGATCTCCGTTATCCGGGTTACGGATTCGCCAGACACAAGGGCTATCCAGTCAAAGCGCACTACGAAGCGCTGCGCCGGCTCGGCCCTTGTCCCGTGCACCGCCGCTCTTTTTTGCCTGATCGCGAGCGATAGAACGTCCTGCAATCGCGACCGTCGCGAGCCGCCATGTAGCCGTGCACGCCGCGCGCGGCCCGCGCCGGGTCGAAACCGGTTCCCGACCTTCCTCGGTACCTACGCGGAAGGCGCCCGTGCTAAGGGTGTTCGGGTTTCCCTTCTTTGCTTAACCTTTGAGCGGTGCAAGAGCCGCATCTCGTGACCGCCGAGATCGGGGCCTTCAGCGCGCCAGGATCGTATGCAGAAATCTCTCGGGGCTGATCGTATCCCGCGTGGTGATGGCGCAGGCGACAGCAGTTCCTCTGCGGCGTCGGAGGCCCTGCTCGAGGTCCCCGCGAGCGCTGCCGCGGAGGGCCGCCCGCGCGCGTGGGCGTTTTTCGCGCGCATGCTCGGTTCGCGGCGCGCGCCCGCGGCCATCGTGGCCATCGGCGTGCTGCTCACGAGCAGCGCGCTCACGCTCGACTTCACCGGCGATGATCACCTGCACACGTTGATGTTGCGCGGCGCGCACGAGCTCGCGGGTGTCAGCCACCGCACGCTCAACTTGTTCGTGTTCGCCAGCGGCAAGCCGGAAGAGACGCGCGCTTTGATGGATGAGGGCGTCTATCCCTGGTGGACCGACCGCCAGATCGTGCTCGCGTTCTTTCGCCCGCTCTCCGGCTTGACGCACTGGATCGACCATCAGCTCTGGGCTGACCAGGCGCTGCCCATGCACCTGCACAGTCTGCTCTGGTACGCGCTCTTGCTCGTCGTGCTCGCGCGCGTGCAGCGCCGCTTCGCCCCAGCGCCTTGGATCGGCAACCTGGCGCTTCTGCTCTACGCGGTCGACGATGCGCGCGCCACACCGGTCGGCTGGCTGTCGAACCGCAACGCGCTGATCGCGGGCATCCCGCCGCTGCTCGCGCTGCTCGCGCACGATCGCGCGCGCAAGCGAGGCGACCGTTGGAGCGCCCTCGTCGCAACGCTCTGGTTCGCGATCGGCTTGTTCTCGGGCGAGGCGAGCGTGCCGATGGCGGCGTACCTGGTCGCCTACGCGATCTGCCTCGATCCGGACGCACGCGCGCGCCGCCTCAGATCGCTCGCGCCTTACGCCGGTCTGTTCTTGATCGTGCGCGCGGTGGCGGCCGGAATGGGCTTCGGCGCGCGCGGATCGGGCCTCTATCTCGATCCGGAGAACGACCCGTGGGGCTTCGTGCTGGGCGTGGTGACACGCTTCCCGGTGCTCCTGCTCGGGCAATTCTCGCTGCCGTGGTCGGACTTCTGGGACGTCTTACCGACGGTGTCGGACGGGCACGCGCAGCGCGACATGTTGCTCTGGGCATCGATCGTGATCGCCGGCATGAGCGCGCTGATCGCACCGCTTTGGCGGCGCGACCCGCTGGTGCGCTTCTGGACAGTCGGCGTGCTGCTCGCCACGTTGCCGGTCTGTGCGGCCGTGCCCAACGATCGCTTGTTGGTCGCGCCTGGCGTAGGCGGCGCGGCGCTGCTCGCGCGCTTGTTCGCCGCGCTCGCCGACGGCAGCTATCCGCGGCCCAACCTGGCCGTGCGGAGCAGCGTACGCGCCCTCGTAGGCGTGCACCTGGTGTTCTCGCCGCTGATCTTGCCGCTCCGCACGCGCTGGGTCGACGGCATGGAGACGATCATGACGCGCGCGGATCACAGCATCCCGAGCGATGCGAGCGTGACCGAGCACGAAGTCGTGGTGCTCAACCCGCCCGTCGATCCGCTCGCCGACTACTTCGCGCCCGCGCGCGCCGCGCGCGGCATTCCGCGGCCGAAGTACTTTCGCTGGCTGGCGACCGGCGTATCGGAGCTGTACGTCGAGCGCTCGGACGCGTACACGCTCAAGGTGCGTCCCCAGCGCGGCTTCCTCTCCGATGCGAGCCAGTGGATGTGCCGCAACCCGCGCAAAGCGAGCTACGTGGGCGAGACGATCGCGCTGGCCGACGCCACCTTCGTCGTCACGGCGTTGACTTCGGACCGAAGGCCGGCGGAGGTGGACGTGCGTTTTCACGAGCCGCTCGAGAGTCCGCACTTGCTGTGGTTCGAGTGGGGCGTACACGGATATGTGCCGTTTCGCCTGCCGGCGATCGGAGAGTCGCGCGTGATCCCGCGCGTGGACATGAAACATGCGCTATTCACCCTCGATCCGCAGCGGCCGGATCGCGTCGACGTCGGCAGCCGCTGACTCGAACCGCCCGGGAGGCCCCGATGCGAATTCTGCTTGCAGGTGCGACCGGTGTGCTCGGCCGGGCGCTCATCCCGATGCTGATCGAGGCCGGCCACGAAGTGATCGGGTTCGCGCGCAAGGTCCAGGATGCTCGCGATCCTTCGCTCGCCGGCGCGCGTCTGTTTGCGCTCGACGCGTTCGATCGCGAGGCCGTACGACAAAACACCCTGGCCGTGCGGCCCGACGTGATCATGCATCAGCTGACCGCGCTCAGCGAAGGCGACCGCACGGCGAACGCGCGGCTGCGCGGGGAAGGTACGCGCAACCTCGTGGACGCGGCGAAGGCGGCGGGCGTACGCCGCATGATCGCGCAGAGCCTGGCCATGGCTTACGCGCCCGGCGTCGGACCCGCGCGCGAAACAGACCCGCTCGACCTCGAGGCCGAGCCGCCGCGTCGCACCACGATCGACGGCGTGCGCGCGCTCGAAGACGCGGTGGCCGAGCTGGAGGAGGCCGTCGTCTTACGGTACGGCGCTCTATACGGCCCCGGCACTTGGTACGCGTCCGATGGCGCGATCGGTCTGCAGGTCCAGCGCGGCGGACCATTGCCGCGT
>CAZYWR010000605.1:0-1828 GCA_964651185.1 uncultured Polyangiales bacterium | reverse complement strand
GGCTCGTCGGGCTTTGCGGGCGGCACCAGAGAAGCCAGCGCGATCTGCGCTGGCTTGCGGTACACGTCCTGTGCGCTCGCTTCGAGCTCACGACGAAGCTCGCCGCGCAGCGCTTGCGGCGCCACACCCAGCTCTTCGGCGACCCCGTCCGCGAGCGCTCGGTCCCCGAGATAATCAGCCAAGAACGCGAGGTCGGCAGCCACCGCAGCGCGCAGGAAGGCCGCTTCGGCGCCTTCAGGACGACCGGCCAAGGCGACCGCCTGCTGACCGAGATCGTGCAGGACCGTGAGCGTCCCTTGTGGCGACAGGTCGTAGTGCGTGAGCTTGGGTCGCAGCAGCCCGAGCGCAGACTCTTTGACGCTAGGAGTCTGCGCATTGGCGCGCGCCCCCAACATCAGTACCAACAAACCCGCCATCGCCAGCCTGTTGCGAGCTTTCATCCCAATTCTCCTGTGCGGTTCCGCTCCCTACCAGGGAACCGCAAGACTCGCGCCAGCCAACGGCTACGCATAGAGGGGTAAGACCGGCTGATCTCCATGCGCACATGGTAAGGCCTGGTCAGCTTAAGGCGGACGAGCGGGCGCGCCGTGTCTTACTCGTCGCCGACGTCTTCGTCGCTGCCGTCCTGGTCCGCGAGCTCGTCCGCCTCGAGCGCGCAGGTGATGGCGTTGATCAACTTCGTGACGGGATCGTCGCCCGAAGACCTGAACGCGGTCACGTCCGAGCCGTGCACGGCCAGCTGCGGCAACTCGCTGGCAGCGAAGGTGAACGTGACCGCACCCCATTCATCGCTCGCGATGCTGTCGACCTCGAGCTCCTCGATGTCTAGATACGAGAGCAAGTCGAGGCTGCACTTGAGCGTGGCATTGGAGATGTTCGGATCGTCGGCGGTCAAGTGCAACAGCGCTACGCGGGCCTCTTCATGGTTCATCAGAAACCTCCACGGCCCTCCGTAGCGAGAACGCCCCCCGCTGGCCAGCGGCGCTGGCAGGGAGGGCGCGCGAGCGAGGACGCCTCCACTGGCAGCGGCGCTGGCAAGGGCGCGCCGCCCCCGTCGTTTAGCGCGCGATCGCGCTGGCGATCTGGGCGGTGTCTGTGTCCCCGCCCGCGACGCGCGCGACCACGACCCCTTCGCGATCGAGCAACGCGATCGACGATGCGTGGCTGATGGATCCGTCCGGCATGCGCCGATAGCGAATGCCGAGCAGCGCAGCGGTATCGCGAACGAACGACTCGGAGGTGCGCACGAAGTGCCAGCGCTCGTCGCGGATGCCGTGCGTGCTCGCCAGCTCGGCGAGGCGCGCGACGCTGTCGTGATCGGGGTCGAGGCTCACGAGCAGGACGCGGGTTTGGGCGCGGATCGCGGGCGCGAGCGCCGCATCGATCGCCTTCACCTGCTCGATCAACATCGGACAAACCGTCGTGCACGATGCGTAGAACATGGTGATGAGCACGGGGTGGCCACGGAACGCGTCGAGGCCGAGCGCGGCGCCGCGCTGGTCGACGAACGGTACGCGCAAGTTGTAGAGCGACTGGCCGGGCAGCGGCTCAGTCGCGGCTTGGGCCGCGTGATGTGCGCAATGCGCACTGGGTCCGCGCGCCGCGGCAGCTTGCTGCACGGTGGGCGGCTTGGTGGTCGCGGGTGAAGCGTCCGCCCGTGCGGACATGCCGGCGACAAAGGTGACGAGGAGCGCCGCTCGCACGCTCCAGCGCGCCGTGAAGTTCACTTCAGTCATGATTCCTCTCGGTCGCGTCGAGATCCGCGACGCAGCGAAAACCTAGATAGTTGCCGGTGTAGTTCGCCTCGAGCGATCCGCGCAGCGCGAAG
>CAZYWR010000604.1:0-2115 GCA_964651185.1 uncultured Polyangiales bacterium | reverse complement strand
TGCCAGTCGCTGCGCCGCGGCGAGTGTTCGCTCGCGCTCGCGGGCGGCGTGACGGTGTTGGTGACGCCGGGCGCGTTCATCGCCTTCAGCCGGCAACGCGGCCTCGCGCCCGACGGCCGCTGCAAGGCGTTCTCCAAGGACGCCGACGGCGCGGCTTGGTCGGAAGGCGCAGGCGTGGTGCTGCTCGAGCGGCTCTCCGATGCGCAGCGCCACGATCACCCGATCTTGGCGCTGGTGCGCGCGTCCGCGATCAATCAGGACGGCAGGAGTCAAGGCGTCACCGCGCCCAACGGCGCCGCGCAGGAGCGCGTGATCCTGCAAGCCCTCGAGGCGGCAGGCCTGCGCGCCAAGGACGTGGACGCGGTCGAAGGCCACGGCACGGGCACGACGCTGGGCGATCCGATCGAGGCCCAGGCGCTGTTGGCAACCTACGGACGAGATCGCGCGCATCCGTTGTGGCTCGGCAGCCTGAAGAGCAACATTGGCCACACCCAGGCCGCCGCCGGCATCGGCGGCGTCATGAAGATGGTGCTGGCGATGCAGCACGAGCTGCTGCCGAAGACGCTGCACGCGTACGATCCCTCGCCGCATGTCGACTGGTCCGCAGGAAACGTCCGGCTGCTCTGCGAGCCAGTTTCTTGGCGGCCGAACGGCAAGCCGCGCCGAGCCGGCGTGTCGTCGTTCGGCATCTCGGGCACGAATGCCCACGTGATTCTCGAGGAGGCCGAGCGCGCGCCCGTCGCGGCACCAAGCGCGCAGCACGCGCACGATCTGTTCTTGTTGTCGGCCAAGACGCCGGAGGCCCTGCGAGCCGCGGCGGCGCAGCTGCAAAGCCACGTTGCGCTGCACTCCGAGCAGGACCTGGCGGACGTCGCGTTCACGCTGTCCACGCGCGCGTCCATGGCGCATCGGTTGGGCATCGTCGCCAGCACGCGCGACGAGTTGTCGTGCGCGCTGACCGCCAGCGCCGAGGAGCGCCGCGTCGCCGGGACGGTACAGGCGCGCGCGAGCGGCAAGGCCGATGAGCTCGCGTTCTTGTTCCCGGGCCAGGGTGCTCAGCGTTGCGGCATGGGCCGCGAGCTGCACCAGGAATGGCCGGTGTTTCGCGACGCCTTCGAGACATGTGCGGCGCGCTTCGACGCCCTGCTCGAGCTGCCGCTGCGCGGCGCGATCTGGGCGGAGCGCGATGCGCTGCTCGCGCAAACCCTCTATACACAGCCCGCGCTGTTCGCGTTCGAGTATGCGCTCGCGCAGCTCTGGCTCTCCTGGGGCGTCCAGCCAAGCGCGCTCGCGGGGCACAGCGTGGGCGAACTGGTAGCGGCCTGCGTCGGCGGCGTGTTCTCGCTCGAGGACGCCACCCGGCTCGTGGCGGCGCGCGGCAGGCTGATGCAGGCGCTCCCGACCGGCGGCGCGATGATGTACGTCGCGGCCGGCGAGCCCGATGTCGCGAGGCTGCTCGAGGCCGCGCGGGCGTGCGAAGGCGGCGTGATCTCGATCGCGGCGGTCAATGGCCCGAAGCACGTCGTGATCTCCGGCGACGCCGAGCTGGTGCAGCGCGTCGCCGCCGCGTGCGCGGATGCGCGTATCACTACCAAGGCACTGGCCGTCTCGCACGCGTTCCACTCCGCACATATCGATCCGATGCTGGAGGCGTTCCGCGAGGTCGCCGCCTCGGTGCGCTATCGCGCGCCTGCGCTGCCGATCGCCAGCAACGTGAGCGGCGCGCTCGCCGGTGAGGAGATCGCGAGCGCGGACTACTGGGTGCGTCAGGTGCGCGACGCGGTGCGCTTCGGCGCGGCGCTGGACGCGCTGGTCGCGGCCGGGGTCAGCACGTTCTTGGAGCTGGGACCGAAGTCCACGCTCTCCGCCGTGGTACGCGAGAACCTTTCGGAGCAGCGCGACGCGCTGGCGCTGCCTTCGTTGCGCGCCGGGCGACCCGAGACCGCGAGCATGCTCGAGTCGTGGGCGGCGCTCTGGACGCACGGCGCGGAGCTGCACTTCACGCGCGTGTTCTCTGCCCCGCGCCGCCGCCTGCCCTTGCCGACGTACCCGTGGCAAAGGCAGCATTTGCGCGTGGGCGCGCCGAAGCCGCGCCACGCGCGGGCGGGCGGGCAT
>CAZYWR010000603.1:0-8641 GCA_964651185.1 uncultured Polyangiales bacterium | reverse complement strand
TCGGGTCCTCACGGCGCCGGCCGAACCGTACCGGGTGGGCAGGCCTTACTATCGGCGCGGCGACGGTCTGCTCGAGCTGCCGATCGGCGTCACGGGCGCGCGCAGCGGGCGCTTGCCTTACTATGGCACGAGCGTCGTGCTGGCGGGACGGCGCGGGGCGCGGCTCTTGACTTGGTTGGCGAGCGCGCGCGGGTTCGTCAACCTCGAGCTGCACGGCCTCGATCTGGCGGATGCCCGCGAGGACGGCCTCGAGATCTTGGCGCCGCACCAGCCTGATCTGCAGCGGAGCGCGAGCGAGAAGCGCGCAGCGCTCACCGCGGCGATCATGGAGCTCAAGCAGCAAGGCTTCCATTTCGTCACCTTGGCGGAAGCCGCGCGCGCACACGCGTAGCACAGACGGGCTCTAGAACGCGTCACAAACGCGCGAGGACCTGGCGCGGTCAGGCGCTCGCGAGGACCTCGTGGACGGCGCCTGTGATGCGCGTGAGATCGCTCGGCTCGATCACGAACGGTGGCATCGTGTACACGAGCCGCCCGAACGGGCGCAGCCACACGCCGCGCTCCACCAGCGCCGGTTGCACGCGCGCCATGTCGACGGGCCGCTCGAGCTCGACCACGCCGATCGCGCCCAGCACGCGCACGTCGGCGACGCCGGGCAGGCTGCGGCAGGGCGCGAGCTCGCGCGCGAGCTGCGCCTCGATGCATGCGACCTGCGACCCGTAGTCCGAGGAGAGCAGGAGCTCGATGCTGGCGAGCGCCGCCGCGCACGCGAGCGGATTGCCCATGAAGGTGGGCCCGTGCATGAACACGCCCGGGTCGCCGGCGGCGATGGTCTCTGCGACGCGGTCGCTCGTCAGGGTCGCGGCGAGCGTGAGCGCGCCGCCCGTCAAAGCCTTGCCGAGGCACATCACGTCGGGCGCCACGCCGGCGTGTTCACAGGCGAAGAGCTTGCCGGTGCGGCCGAAGTTGGTGGCGATCTCGTCGAAGACGAGCAGGACGTCATGCTGCTCACAGAGCGCGCGCACGCGGCGCAGATACTCGGGATGGTAGAAGCGCATCCCGCCGGCGTTCTGCACGATGGGCTCGAGGATCACAGCCGCCACCTCGTGCGCGTGGCGCGCGAGCAGCGCCTCGAAGCCCGCGATCGCCTGCTCGTCCCAAGGCGCGCCGAAGCGCGGTCCAGGCAGCGGCGCGAACAGTTGTTCGCTGACCACGCCTCGAAATAGCGCGTGCATGCCGTCGATCGGATCGCACAGCGCCATCGTGCCCAGCGTGTCCCCATGGTAGCCGCCGCGCACCGTGAGCAGGCGGCGCTTCTCGGGACGCTTACGCGCGTAGTGGTATTGGACTGCGAGCTTGATCGCGACTTCGACGGCGACCGACCCCGAGTCGCTGAGGAACACGCGCGTGAGCGGCGCCGGCGTCAGCGCGACCAGCCGCTCGCATAGCGCCACTGCGGGCTCGTGCGTGAGGCCGCCGAACATGACGTGGCTCATGCGCGCGAGCTGCTCGCGGAGCGCGGCGTTGAGGCGCGGGTGGTTGTAACCGTGCAAGGCCGCCCACCACGACGACATCCCATCGACGACCTCGCGCCCGTCCTCGAGCACGAGCCGCACGCCCTGAGCGCGTGCGACCGCGAACAGCGGGCCCGGCGTGCCGGGCGGCGCATAAGGATGGAGCACGACGCGGCGATCGCGCGCGCACAGGTCGAGGCGCACGAGCTCGGACTCAGGCCCGCCGCTCATGCCCCTTCACCGCCACCCACCCGGAGGACGCGCGCGCAGCGACGGCCGCGCGCGCCAGCGAGTCGGCACGCTCATTGAGCGGCACGCCCGCGTGGCCCGGCACGTAAGCGAGCTCGAGCGCTGGGAAATGGCTGATGCGCTCCTTGATCTCCCCGATCAAGGCTTGGTTCGCTTTGGCCTTCCAGCCCTTGGTGAGCACACCGATCGCGTATTGGCTGTCGGTGTGGACCAGCACCGTTTCCGCGGAGCGCCCGAGCGCCTCGAGCGCGCGCAGGATCGCGGTCAGCTCTGCGACGTTGTTGGTGCCGATCCCGAGATACTCGCTCAGCTCGCGGCGCTCGCCCTGCTCGAGCAGCACCACCCCGAGGCCGCACGGCCCCGGGTTGCCGCTGCACGCACCGTCGGTGTACGCGACGAGCTGCGCGTTCGAGCGCGCGCCCGCACGCGGCGTATTCGGCTTGGCGGCGGCCTCGGCGGGGCCGCAGTGCTCGTCGGGCAAGAGCGCCTCGCCCGCGAGCGGCTCGAGGTTCTTGATCAGCGCCCGGTAGGACTTCCCATCGCGCGCGCGGTAGCGGATCTCGACTTTGCCTTTGTCTTCGGCGAGCGCACCGCTCGCGTGGCAGCGAGCGAGCACGCGCGTCCCCCGCAGCACCACTGGTCGCCATGGCATCCGCCGCTCGTAGCCTAGATCCGCGCGACTCACCAGCGGACACGACGCGGCGACACGCGTCGGCAGCTTCGAGCGGCCGCTTCGCGACCAGCACGCGCTCTCCGCCGGCGCGACGCGGTGCGCCCCTTTGCGCGCGGCTGCTAGGCTCGCGGACCGTGAAGCGCTCCTCTTGGGCTTTGGTGAGCGCGGCGCTGGCTGCGTTGGCCGCGCTCGCGTGGCTCTTGTTCGCGCCGCAGGTTGCACTCCCGCGCGAGCTGCTGAAGGCCGTGCCGCGCGACGCGCAAGGCTTCGCGCGCGTGCGCGTCGCACGCGTGCTCTCCTCGGACGCCTACCGTCGGCTCGTGCTGGCGCGAGGCGGATCGCAGGGGCTGGCGCGCGTCGAGGCGCGCTGCGGCTTCAACCCGCTCGCGCAGCTCGACGAGCTGGTCGCGTTTGCGCGCCCGCACGGCCCCGCGTCCGAGCTCGAGGAGCTAGGCTACGCGGTGGTGGCGCGCGGCCCGCTGCGCCACGCCCAGCTGCTCGACTGCGTTGGCAAGTACGGACGCGGCGGGTCCTCCGGGCTCGCGCGCGAAGAGATCGAAGGCGTCCAAACCGTGCGCAGCCGACATGGACGCATCCGCGCCGCGCTTTTGGGCGGTGATGGCTTGATCGTCGGGGATGACGAGAGCGTGCGCGCTTCACTTCGGACGCTGCGCGGACGCGCACCCAGCATCGCTGCGGATACTCGGCTGGCGCCGCTCGACCGCGAGCTCGCGGCCGCGAGCGATCTCAGCGCGGTGGCGCATGTGCCCGAGGCATGGCAACAGCGTTTGCGCGACGCGGTCGGCCCGGAGGCAGCGCGCTGGCCGCTGGCGGCCATACGCGCGTTCGGCACCGGCCTGACGACCAGCGCGGGCCGGCTCGCAGGGAATGCCCTCGTGCTCACCGGCGACGCGGCCCAAGCGAGCGAGCTCGCGCGCACGGGCCAGCGCGCCTTGGCGGAGCTCATCGGGCTGCCGGCGGTGCGCCTCACGCCGCTCGCCGGGCCGCTGCGGCAGATCCAGCTCTCCGCGCATGGTGCGCGCGTGCGCTGCGCGGGATCGATCGAGGTCAGCACGCTCGAGGTCCTGCTCGACTTCGTGCCCATGCTCGAACGGCTCGGCCGAAGAGGGGCGAGCGAGCCGAAGGATGTGGGGATCGCGCCCGACGCAGGCGCGCCAGACGGCTCGTTTTGACCGGCGGGCCGCGGAACTGCAAACATTCGGCCCGGTCTACGCGGTGCATCGCCGCGCGTGCACGACAACAGCGGGATACGTGACGCCTGCCGACGCGCGCTGCTGCGCGGCATCGCGCCGCGCGCGAGCGCGACGAGGGCAGGAGGCGCTACGATTGCCGGCGCGCGATCTGCTCGACCAGCCGCTGCGCGCGCTCCGAGTCCACGCGCCGCAGCGCCACCACGCGCCGGTGGTCGACGACCAACTCGAAGCCAGCTCGCTCGTTGCGCAAGCGCCCCCAGCCGGCCAGCGTCAAATCGAGCAGGGCCCCGGCACCGAGCGCGAGCGATCCGCTCACCAGAAGGTCGCGATCGCCGCGCGCGATGGCGTCGCTCAGCCAGATCACACCCAGCACCACGCCCGTCGCGAGCGCGAGCGCGCCCAGCAATACGTGCACGGCCGGCATGCTCACCTCGCGCAACGCACACGCCACGTCGCGCAGCGCGTACGAGGCATCGCTCACGCGCAGCGTACGGCCGAAGAGGCGGGTCTCGCGGCGCACGTGCAGCGCGTTCGCCTCGAGCCGCACGCGCCCGGTGCGCTCGAGTCCGAAGCCGTACGCGAGCGACCGCCCCAGGGCTTGCACGAGTGCCCAGCCTACGAGATACGAGAGCAGCCTCAGCGCCGAGACGCGCGGCACCCTCCCCCACACGCCCTTCACCTCGAAACCATCGACCACCGGCAAGGGGGCCGTGCCCAGCGCGTGCTGGGCGAGCGCGCGCACCCAGCTGTCGGGCGTGCTCTCGGCCAGGCGCGCCAGCGCGACGCGCGCCCCGGGCCGCTCGAGCATGGCGAGCACGTGCATGCGCAAGGTAGCGCGCGCGCGGTGCGCGGCGAGCGAGGGCCCTTCGGATGGCGCGAGCACCACGCCTTCGAGCGCCTCGATCAAGACGTCTTGGTGCTCCTCCGAGAGCATACCTTTCACGAAGCGATACGGCGCGTACGAGGTAGAGAGCTCGAGCCAATCGGCGTGGCGCGCGAAGCGCTCGAGAATTTCCCGCCGTTCGGCCGTGCTCGCCTCCTCGAGCTTCTCCGCCAGCCCGCGCACCGCAAAGGCGCCGATCAGCGCGTACTGCGCCGCGCGCTCGGGCCCGCGCTCGATCAACAGCAGCAAGTTGCCCTCGCCGGTCTCGGCGTGATGGCGGGCGACCCGGTGCACCGTGGCGCGCGCGCGCACCGTGCGCCGGCCGGTCTTGAGCGAGCGCGCCTCGGCCTGCGCGCTCAACAAGTCGAAGCACAGCGCCGCCAGCTGCCGCCCGTGCGGATGCTGCCGCGCTTCCGACAACGCCCGGTCGAGCGCCGCGACCGAAGGCAGGCTCATCGTCATTGGGCAGAAACTGTAACAGCTGGCCTCACAAGAGCGGAAGCTGCCTGTCCGCCTCTTCTTCGCCCAACATGCGAACGCTCTTGCGAACGAAGCAGGCCTCGTCGATCCCGAGCGAAACCCGCAACGCCGCGCTCGCAGCGATGAAACGCTGCGTGACCGGGTCGTGGTAGCCGCTGACGTCGAACAGCCGCTCGTCGTGCCCGCGATAAAAGCGGTTTTGGCGCTCCATCCACAGCTCCCGCACGTACTTGCCGACCATCGAAGCCAGTGCGACGGGCAGGTGGCGGGCGTCCGCGTCGATCTCGAACCGCACGTGACCGACGCCCGCGACCTGGTAGGCCAGCGTGCCGCCGGCGGCGCGGGCGCGCGTCACCCCGTGGGCCGGGAAATGGCGGAGCTTGGCCGTGTAGTTGCGGATCCCGCCCACCATGCCGCAGATGGCGTAGAGCTCGTCGTCCAGCGCCGCGCGCGCGTCGAGCACGAGGCGCTCCATCAGCTCCAGATCGACCTCGACCCGGCTCTGACCGGCGCGCAGGCGTTCGTTCAAAAACCCCGTGCAGGCGACCGCGCTGCGCGCATGACGCACCCGCAAGCCGCGCCGGAGCAGCGCTTCGAGGCGTTCTCGACCGGCCTGCACGTCGCCCCCAAAGCACGGCAGCGCGAGGCCTCCCGACCAGCACTGCGGGCGCGACGAAGCGGGGCAGGGACGCTGGAGCTGCGCCGGCCCTTCCAACAAGAGCGCCTCGAACAGGGCTTCGAGGTCGCGCACGGGCCGACCGTGCACGCCCTCCACCAGCGCCAGCGCGACGCCCTCCGCCAGCGCCATCTGCCCGAACCCAGCGCTGTTCTTGCTGTCGTCGATGCCGAGCTCACGCCCCAAGGCGCCGTGCCGCTCTGGACGATAGCGCGAGAGCTCGAAGCCGACCGCAGTCGTCACGAGCGGACCGAGCAAAGGACCGAGACCGTTCTCATCGACACCCACGACGATCACGGCCCCTCCCTTCGGTGGCCGACTGACTACCACACCTCAGTTCACGTTCCTACTTTCGGCGCAGCGCGCGCAACCCGGCCGCAGTTCCCCCGGCCCCGAGAGTCGCGATACGATCTCGTAGGGGAGCACGCCGAGAGCCGATGGGGACGCAGAAGGACGGGCTCGTATCGCGAGCCGTGCACGAGGCGCTCGGCACGTTGGTGTCGCCCCAGGTCTACGGCCAGCTCGTGGCGCGCGCGCTTCAAGCGTCGGGCCTCGTGGAGATCCCAGAAAGCGGCCAGGCCATCGCCCAATGGATCGAAGGCGCGCTCCGGCGCGAGGTCGAGATCTCGGTCGGCGTGGACGCCGCGGAGCTCGTGGCGGCGCAGCTGGCGCCGATCGTCGCGCACGCGTCCGCAGCGCCGGTGGTGATGAGCCGCGCTTCAGCCACGGGCCGCGAACCGGTCCGGCAGGCCCCGGCGCACAAGGCGGCTGCGTTCGCGAGCGACCTGCCGACCGGCGTGGCCGTGGCACCGAAGCCAGCGCGCGAGCAGCTGGCTCGGACCGCGCGCCTGCGCCTGAGCCCCGAACAACTCCAGCAATTGCAGGCGGCAGATCGCAACACCTCGCGCCCGCAGTCGAGCCAGAGCACGGAGCCTGGCGGCGAGCTTCCACGTATTCTCGCGGCTTGCACGGACGCGGGCGCCGTCGAGAGCCTGCGTAGCCAGCTGCGCGGCACGGCCGACGTCGTGCAGGTGACGGACCTCGTCGGCCTGCTCGATGCGCTCGATGAAGCGGTCCACGTCAAGCCGATCGTGCTGCTCGATACGCAGCGCCCCACCGTGCACGTGACGAGCGTCGCGGCGATCGGCGAAGACCTCCCGCGCGGCACGACGATCGTGCTCTGGGGCGCCAGCGACGAGGCTTGGCGCGAGATCGATCGCGATCGCGTGCCCACGTGCCGTTGGGTGCGCTGCTCGCAAGAGGCCAGCCCCGATGACGTCGGCTCGCTCTGCGCGATGCTGATTCGCTCCGGTTGATGCGCGCGGCTCAGTAGTCATGCTCCGGCAACGCCGGAGGCTTGGGAGCGTGAGCCGTTCACGAGCAGACCGCCCGAAAGCGTCTGCCGTCCCTACCGGGACGCGAAAGACTCCGGAGTCGAGCGCTCTCGGCTAGCGCCGCAGATCGCCGAGCAGGGCCTCGAGCAGCGCGACGTCATCGTCGCCTCGGCCCTCGCGCGCCGGCTTTTCGTGCGCGAGGCGGATCCACGGCCACACCGGGCCTTCGTCGACACAACCGCGCGCGCGCTCCTCCGCGGTGCACGCGATGCGAACGTGGAAGTGGTCGCGGTGAGGGTTGCCGTACGAGGGCTGGTGCAGCACGTAGGCCGCGCGCACCAGCGCGCGCGCGTCGGGCTCGTTTTGCGCGGCGTAATGGAGCAAGCGCGCCTTGATGCCGTTTGCGCAGAAGATCCACTCGACCGGCGCCTCTTCGTCGAGCAGGAGCGCGCGTACGAACGCCCAATTGCGCGCCGTGTCAAACAGCGCGAGCCCGTGCACCGGCGCGCCCGGCGCCGAGACCGCGCTGGCGCCGAACTCGTCGAATGCATAGAAGCCGCTGCCGCGGATCGAACGGCCGCCAGCGTCGAGCAGGAAAAACAGGACGTCGGCGTCGCGGCCGCTCTGGTGGCTGCCGTGCCGGGAGTGCGCGCCGCCGTGGCGCGCGGACAGATCGCCTATCACGAGGGGTGCACCGCCCGGCCACACGCGCGCCACTGCCGATGCGGCGCGCACCAGCGCATCGCGCAAGAGCGGCGCCCCCCAGCGCGTGTCTTCGCCCGGTCGAGCACGCAAGTAGCCGGGGCCGCTGTCGGGCAGCGCGACGCCGCGCCACAAAAAGCCGCGATTCGCCGATCCGACGCTGGCCGCTTCGCGCGGGAGCGGCGTGCATGCGCACATGCTCGAGAGCGCCGAGACCGCCCACAGCACGAGCGCGGCCCGAGCGCCGGCGCGCACCCGAGGACGCCGACTTGACCCGCTAGCGCTCGGACGTACGTTGCCCATGATCATGGGTGGTCGAGGACCTATGGACCAGTTTACCGCGCATCTAGACCGAGGATGGGACCTCGTTAGCCGAGGCGATTACGCCGGCGCCTTGATCTCGGCGCAGAAGAGCCTCGAGCTCGACGCGGACAGTCCCGAGGCGCACAACCTGCTCGGCTTCATCCACCAGGCAGAGGGCCGCGCGGAAGACGCGCTCGATCACTACCGACAGGCGATCGCCATCGACGAGACCTACGTGGAGGCCATGCTCAACGCCGCGGAGGTGCTCATTCACGCGCTGCATGACCTCGACGGCGGTCTGGCGATGGTGGACGAGGCGCTCGAGTTCGCCGAAGGCGACGACGAGCTGGCCGACGCGCTGCTCCTGCGCTTCGACGCATTTTTGCAGCGCGGCGACCGGGACGGGGCAGCACAAGTGGCGGCGCGCTTCCCCGAGGGCCCGTTCGAGAATCCCCAGCTCGACTTCATGATTGGCCGCGCCAAGTTCGAGAGTGGCGATCTGGACGGCGCGGAGAAGCCCCCCGAGCTCGCGGTGAAGCGCGACGGCCAGACCGCCGACGCGTATTACTATCAAGGACTGGTGCGCTACGCGCGCGGCGATCTGCGCGGTGCG
>CAZYWR010000602.1:0-5827 GCA_964651185.1 uncultured Polyangiales bacterium | reverse complement strand
CTCAAGGGGCTCGGCGGCTACCAGCTGCTCGTCGATGCCACCAGCGCGCCGGCCGTCGCCCGGCTGCGCGCCCGCAAGCGGCGTGCAGACAAGCCGTTCGCAGTCATGTTTCCGGCGTTGTCCGCCGCGCGCCGCGCCTGCGCGCTCGCCCCCGCAGAAGAGCGCCTGCTCCTTTCGCCGGAGGCGCCCATCGTGCTCGCGCGCAAGCGGAGCGCGTCGGAGCTCGCGGACGAGGTCGCGCCGCGCAATCTCTGGCTCGGTCTGATGCTGCCGTACACGCCGCTCCACCAGCTGCTCCTGAACGCGGTCGCGCGTCCGCTCGTCTGCACGAGCGGAAACGCCTCGGAGGAGCCGATGTGTTGCGACGACGACGACGCGCGCTCGCGACTGGGCGCGATCGCCGATCTGTTCCTCGCGCACGATCGCCCGATCGCACGCCCCGTCGACGACTCGCTCGTGCGCGTCGGGCCGCTCGGGACGCAGCTCCTCCGCCGCGCGCGCGGGTACGTGCCGGCCGCCCATCCATTCCCCGCCGGGCCGTGCGTGCTCGCGCTCGGAGGTTCGCTCAAGAGCACCGTCGCGCTCGCTTGCGCAGGCCAAGTGATCGTGAGTCATCACATCGGCGATCTCTCGAGCCTCGAAGGCCGCCAGCTGCTAGAGCGCGTGGTGGCCGATCTGATCGCTTTTTTTCGTGCCGAGCCGGCTATCATCGCGTGCGATCTCCATCCCGACTATCCCTCGACCTGGCTCGCGCAGACGCTCGCAACGGCGCACGGCATCCCGCTCGAGCGCGTGCAGCATCACCACGCACACGTCGCCGCCGTGATCGCCGAACACCAGCTCCAGGGCCCGGTGCTCGGATTGGCTTGGGATGGTGCAGGGCTCGGTGACGACGACACACTCTGGGGAGGCGAGGCGCTCGTGGTCGACGGAGCAGACGTCCGCCGGGTCGCGCAGCTGCGGCCGTTTTCCTTGCCGGGCGGCGAGCGAGCCGTCCGCGAACCGCGGCGCGCGGCCTTCGGGCTCGTCTACGAGGCACTCGGACAGACCGCTCCCTTGCAATCGCTCTTCTCCGACCCCGAAAGAGACGTGCTGGCGCGCATGATCGCGCAGCGGCTCCATGCCCCGCGCACGACGAGCGTGGGGCGACTCTTCGATGCGCTCGCCGCGCTGACGGGCGTGCGCAGCGCCTCGGGCTTCGAAGCGCAAGCGGCCATGGAGCTCGAGTTCGCGGCCGACGCGTTCGAAGACGAGTCGCCTTACCCATTCCCGCTCGCGCCCGGAGACCCGGCCGTCGCGGATTGGGAGCCGCTCGTCCGCCAGGTACTCGAGGATCGCGCGCGCGGCGTGGCCCCGGGTGCCATCTCGGCGCGCTTTCACGCAGCGCTCGCGCAGCTCGCACAGAGCATCGCGCAGCGCACCGGGCTCGCGCAGGTGGTGCTGAGCGGCGGCTGTTTTCAGAACCTACGGCTCGCCCGCGCCGTGTGCGCGCGTCTGACGGCGCGCGGATTCCAGGTGTATATGCCGCAGCGCTTTCCGCCCAACGACGGCGGGCTGGCGTTGGGACAAGCCTACGTGGCCGCGCTGCGGCGAAAGGAGGCGTCGTGTGCCTCGGCATCCCCGGTGAAGTGAAGAGCATCGTCGAAGGCGACCTGCGCATGGGAAGAGTCGCTTTTGGAGCGATCGTCAAGGAGGTCTGCCTCGCGTACGTACCCGAGGCGCAGCTCGGCGACTTCGTGATCGTGCACGCTGGCTTCGCGATCAGCCGCGTCGACCGCGAAGGCGCTCGCCGCGTGTTCTCTTACTTGGAAGAGCTAGAACCGACCGATGGCGGAGGCGCGCCATGAAGTTCCTCGAAGAGTATCGCGAGCCCGAGGCCGCGCGCCGCTACGCCGCGCTCATCCGTCGCACGGTGACGCGCCCCTGGAACCTGATGGAAGTATGCGGGGGCCAGACGCACGCGATCGTGCGCTTCGGCATCGACGAGCTCTTACCGCCCGAGCTGACGCTCCTGCACGGACCAGGCTGTCCGGTCTGCGTCACGTCCGTGGACATCTTGGACCGCGCGCTCGCCTTGGCCGCGCGTCCAGAGGTCATCTTCTGCTCCTTCGGCGACATGCTGCGCGTACCAGGCTCCGAGCGCGACCTCTTTGCAGTCAAAGCGGAGGGCGGCGACGTACGCGTCGTCTATTCGCCGCTGGACGCGCTCGCGTTGGCCGAACGCCACCCAGAGAGGGAAGTCGTCTTCTTCGCCGTCGGCTTCGAGACCACCGCACCTGCCAACGCAACGGTCGTACACGAAGCGCGCCGGCGCGGCGTCCGCAATTTTTCTCTGCTCGTCTCGCACGTCTTGGTGCCGCCGGCCATGGCGGCGATCCTCGCGTCGCCGGGCTGTCGCGTACACGGGTTTCTGGCGGCGGGGCACGTATGCGCGGTGATGGGCATGGACGCCTACCGCCCGCTCGCCGCGGCGCACCGCGTTCCTATCGTCGTCACCGGCTTCGAGCCGCTCGACCTCCTGCAAGGGATCGCCATGTGCGTAAAGCAGCTCGAAGAAGGGCGCGCGGAGGTCGAGAACCAATACGAACGCGCGGTCCAGCTCCGCGGAAATAGCTTCGCCCAAGCGATCGTCCGGGAAGTCTTCGAGGTAGTGCCGCGCGCGTGGCGCGGCATCGGCACGATCGCCTCGAGCGGCCTCGGCCTGCGTGCGCCGTACGCCGACTACGACGCCGCGTGCAAGTTCGGACTCGAGCAGCTCGTCGGCGTCGAGCATGACGAGTGTAAGAGCGGACTCGTCCTACAAGGTCTACTCAAACCGCGCGACTGCCCCGCGTTCGGCACGCGCTGCACGCCGGAGACGCCCCTCGGCGCGACCATGGTGTCGGGCGAAGGCGCCTGCGCGGCTTACTATCGTTACCGAAGGATCGCGCAAGGGCCCGCAGACGCGCCCGCATCGAACCTGGAGGAGCCGTGCGTCCCGTCGACTTCGGCCTGAGCTGCCCCCTCTCCGTCGGCAGACACCACACCGTCCAGCTCGCGCACGGCGGCGGCGGACGACTCACGCGCGAGCTGATCGAACAGCTCTTCATGCCCGCGTTCCAGGGCGCGAGCGCAGAGCCGCGACACGACAGCGCCGTCGTCTCGCTGGCCGGTGCGCACATCGCGTTCACCACGGACACATACGTCGTCCACCCCCGCTTCTTTCCTGGTGGCGACATCGGAAAGCTCGCCGTCTGCGGCACCGTCAACGATCTCGCCATGGCGGGCGCGCGCGCCGCCTATCTCAGCGCCGGCTTTCTCCTCGAGGAGGGCTTCTCGCTTCAGGAGCTTCGGCGCATCGTCGACTCCATGCGCGATGCGGCCGCGAACGCCGGGGTGGAGCTCGTCACCGGCGATACGAAGGTGGTCGATCGCGGCAAAGGAGATGGCCTCTTCATCAACACGAGCGGCATCGGAGCGATCGCGAGTCCGCGTCCGCTCCACCCGGGCTGCGTTCGTCCCGGAGACGCGATCCTCGTGTCGGGCGACCTCGGCCGCCACGGCGTCGCCGTGCTCTCGGTAAGGGCCGGACTCAGCTTCGAGAGCCCCGTCGAAAGCGACTGCGCCCCGCTCGGCGGGCTCGTGACCGCGCTGCTCGACGCGCACGTGCCCCTCCACTGTCTGCGCGATCCGACCCGCGGCGGCCTCGCCACGGCGCTCAACGAGATCGCGCTCGACGCGGGCGTGGGAATCGAGCTCGACGAAATCGCGATCCCGATCTGCGAAGGCGTCTCGAGCGCGTGCGAGCTCCTCGGGCTCGACCCACTCTACGTCGCCTGCGAAGGGCGCGTGCTGCTCTTCCTGCCCGAAGGCGAGGCTGCGCGCGCGCTCGACATCCTGCGCCGCCACCCGCTCGGCGCGCACGCCGCCCAGATCGGGCACGTGACGGAAGCGCCCAAGGGCGCGGTCACGCTGCGCACTCGCCTCGGCGGCCGCCGACTGCTCGATCTACTTTCCGGCGAACAGCTCCCGCGCATTTGTTAGGGGGCGCGCGCGGGCTCGGCGCGGCTCGCTCTGATTGAAGTCCAAGTCGAGGATCTCCCACCGATAATAGTCGAACTCACCGCTCGCCAGCTGCCAGCCGACCTGACCTCGACTCGGCACCTCCACGCCCTGAAAAGTCTGCCACGCGGAGCATGTCGCGACCCACGGCGTAAGCTCGGCGGCGGGGCCGGCTCCGAGATAGCGCATGGCGTGCATGCCGAGCACCCTTCCTTGCGCACTGAACGTGAACGTCGCCGACACCACCAAGTCATTGTCGCGCATGGTGACCTGTGCGCGCGCTTCGTCGATCGGCTCCCAAGTCAGGTACGGGCTCAGCGCGGCTGACGGGAACCAGATCATTTCGCCCAGAAAGCGCAGCAACGAGCCCTGATCGATCTTGTCGTCGGCCGCATCGACGACGTCCACGAGTGCGGCCGCCTTGATCAACATGTGCCCGTGTCCGTCGGCGTACTTGTCGCGTCCGCTCACGGGAAAGATGCCCATCATGATCGCATCGACCCGCCACACGAACATCGGCGGGTCGACGCAGAAGGTCTGCTCCGCCCGCGTGGGCATCCACGCCCGGTCCGGGCTGGTGCGCAGCTCACCTCGCTGCGCGAGCCGCACCGTTCGTATGCGCTCGCGGCCGACTACGCCGGACGCTTCGAGCCAGCGACGCACAGGCGGCGGCAGATGCTGGAGCTCTCCCGGCTCCACGAAGCCACTCGGCGACGACGCGCCGCGCGCGAGCACGGACCTCATCTCGGCCTCCACGCGTCCCCTGAATCGCGCGCGCGCCGCGGCCGCCACGGCCGCGAGCAGCATGAGCACGCTCACGAGCACAAGGAAGACGATCAGGGCGGCGTGCATCGCTTGCTCTCGCTCCAGCAGAGCTCAGGTGACTTTGATGTCGACTGCGTTCGTCGCGGTCGGCTTGCTCTTGGGCAGATGCACCGTCAGCACACCGTCCTGATACGCGGCGTTCAGCTTGTTGGCGTCGACGGTGTCCGGCAACGAGAACGTACGCAAGAAGGTTCCGCGGTAGCGCTCCAGTCGGTGGAAGCGCTTGTTCTTCTCCTCCTTCTCTTGCTTTCGCTCACCGGAAAGGCGCAGCACGCCTCCCTCGACCGAAACCTTGATGTCCTCCTTCTTGACCTCGGGGAGCTCGGCCTTGACGAGGTACTCCTCGGGCGTCTCCGAGATGTCCACGGCGGGCGCCCAATCGGCCATGGCGAGAGACTCTTTGCCTGGCTCCCGCAGTAACCCCCGGCCGAAAATGCGGTTCAGACGATCACTCATCGCTTCCAGCTCCTGAAATGGATCCCAACGCGTGATGCTCATGATCAGCTCCTTTCTTGGTATTCGCGTCCGACCTCTGCATGTCCTGCGCCACCTTGGCTCGCGCGTTTTTCTCGCGAATTTCAGCGCACCGTCCGTTCACATCGGCCGCGCTTGGCGCAATTCGTGCGCAAAGTCCGCGCATGTTGCGCTCCATGAGAGTTCTCGGATTCTCATCGAGCCTGAACCCTCGACGGGTGCCGGCGCAAGCGCCACCCCCGTCCATGAGCGGCCGTCAGCGCGCTTGGCGGGACCTTCGGCCCACCACCTCGAGCGTGCTGAGCACGTCGCCGTGGATCCACGCTCTGCCCCGCTCGAACAACGAGCCCGCGCGGCGGCGCAGGACGTCGCTCAGCGAAAGGATGCCGACCAACTTGCCCGATCCGTCGACCACCGGCAGCCGCAGGATCTGCCAGTCGCGCATGGTGCGCTCGGCATCCGCGACGCCGTCGTGCGCCCTGCACGT
>CAZYWR010000601.1:0-2530 GCA_964651185.1 uncultured Polyangiales bacterium | reverse complement strand
CAAGATGGAGAAGCACCTGATCGATCGGCGCGTTGCCCAGATGCGCGAAGAGGGCGTGGTGTTCAAGACCGGCGTGAACGTCGGCGTCGACGTCACCGCCGCGGAGCTGCGCAAGAGCCACGACGCGATCGTGCTGGCGGGCGGCGCGACGCAGGCGCGCGACCTGCCGATCGAAGGGCGCGACCTGAAGGGCATCCATCTCGCGATGGAGTTCCTCACGCAGCAAAACAAGCTGATCGCGGGCGATGGCGTGCGAGACCAGATCAAAGCCACGGGTAAGCACGTGGTCATCTTGGGCGGCGGCGACACCGGCTCGGACTGTCTCGGCACCTCGCATCGGCAGGGCGCCAAGCACGTGGCGCAGTTCGAGCTTTTGCCAGAGCCGCCGGTCGAAGTCGACAAGGACCTGGTCTGGCCCAACTGGCCGATCAAGCTGCGCACCTCGAGCTCTCAGGAGGAGGGTGGCGACCGCGACTACGCCATCTTGACCACGCGCTTCAGCGGCGACGAGCACGGCAACGTGAAGAAGCTGCACGCCGTGCGCGTGCGCTGGGAGCCGGGCCCGGACGGGCGCATGAAGATGGTCGAGGTACCAGGCAGCGCGTTCGAGGTGCAGGCGGAGCTCGTGCTGCTCGCGATGGGCTTCACGGGTCCCGAGCGCGGGCCGCTGATCAGCGATCTCGGGCTCGAGCTCGACGAGCGCGGAAACGTCAAGGCCGACGCAAGCTACGAGACGTCGGTCCCGGGCGTGTTCGCCTGCGGGGACATGCGGCGCGGGCAGTCACTCGTGGTGTGGGCGATCTGGGAAGGGCGCGAGGCGGCGCGCGGGGTGGACGCCTATCTCCGCGGTCACACGGACCTACCTGCGAGCCCGCTCCAGGCTGGGATGAGCCGCTAGCTCGCGCGCCGAGCCCCGCGCCCGGGTTCGTGGACTCGTCGCGGTCCTGCGCGCAGGTCGACTGAAGCGACCACGCCTGGGCTCGACCGAGAGGCGTCGGCGTGCGAGGCCCTTGCGGGCGCGAAGAACGCAGCAATGGGGCTCGGCACGGTTGCCGTGGCGACGCCCGCCCTTGATATGATGCACGCCGGGCATGGCTTCGCGCGCACCTCTCATCTCTTCGGCGCTCTCGCTGCATCCAGCGCCGGAGGCTGGTTGGCGCGAGGCGCTCTTTGCAGCGGTCGCGTTTGTGCTTGCACTCGTGGCCGTGTGGCGGCTCGTGCCGGGCTACGGCGCGAGCGTGGCGGCGCTGCTAACCATCCCGCTCGCGCTCGCGGCATGGAGCTTTGGCCTGCGAGGCGCGCTGCTCGGTGCGCTGTTCGCGCTGCCCGCGAGCGCCGCCATCTGTTTGAACGCCGACCCTGCGCCCGGTCTGTTCACGGTCGTGAGCGGACACCTCGCGGTGCTGTTCATCGGCTGCGTCACCGGCCGGCTGCGCGATCTGAGTGTTCGCGTAGCGCGCGAGCTCGAAGAGCACGCCCGCGCGGCGCGCCTCCTGCGCCAGAGCGAGGCGCGCAACCAGGCACTGCTCAGCGCCCTGCCGGATCTGATCTTCCGCCTGGACGTGGCAGGCAAAGTAACCGGCGCGAGCGGCGGGCGCGGGCGCGCCAATACGCTGCGCTCGGCGGCCTACCTGGATCAGCTCTTTCCCGTGGACGTGGCCGAAGCGATGCGCGAGCGCGTGCGCGAAGTGCTGCGCAGCGAACAGCCCGGCGAGCTCGAGTACAAGATCAGCGAAGAGGCTGAGGTCCGCGACTACGAGGCGCGGCTCGTGCGCTGCGCGCGCGATCAAGTGCTCGTGATCGTGCGCAACGTGACGCGGCAGAAGCGCCTCGAGCGCGAGCTCATCGCCGCGAAGGAGGCGGCGCTCGAAGCCGCCCGCTCGAAGACCAAGTTCTTGGCGAACATGAGCCACGAGATCCGCACGCCCATGAACGGCGTGATCGGCATGACGAACTTGCTGCTCGAGACTGCGCTCGGGCAGGAGCAGCGCGAGTACGCGCAGATCATCCAGAAGTCGGGGCAGGCACTCTTGGCCATCATCGACGACATCCTCGACTTCGCGAAGATCGAGGCGGGCCGGCTCGAGCTCGATCGCATCGAGTTCGATCTGCACGCGAGCGTGGAAGAGTCGCTCGAGGCGTTCGCAGGACAGGCGTACGCCAAGGGCATCGAGCTCGGCGCGGTGTTCGATCGGGCCGTGCCGCGTCGGGTGCTCGGAGATCCGACGCGCCTGCGCCAGGTGCTGGCGAGCCTGCTGGGCAATGCCGTGAAGTACACGGAGCAGGGTTATGTGCTGCTCGAAGTCACGCAGGCGGCACCGGAGCGGTTGCGTTTTCGGGTGCGCGACACCGGGCCGGGCGTGGCCGCGGAGCTTGTTCCGCGGCTCTTTCGCCCGCTGCTGCTGGGCGAAGCGGGCGCGGGAGGCGCGCGTGAGGGCACCGGCCTCGGCCTGGCCATCGCGCGCGAGCTCGTGCAGCTCATGGACGGAGAGATCTGCTACGAGGAGCCGCCGGGCGGCGGCGCCGCCTT
>CAZYWR010000600.1:0-2745 GCA_964651185.1 uncultured Polyangiales bacterium | reverse complement strand
ATTCCTTTTACGGCGGCGCGCTGTATCGCGCACCACACGCGGCTTGCGGCACGGGCGCCGACCTGATCCATCACATCGGGCCCCTGGTGGGCCGTTCGCCGCTCGAACGCGGGCGCGTTCACGCACGGCGCGCGGCGGCTGGGGTGCGCGATTTCATTACCCACGACGGCGCCGCGGCGGTGGCGAGCGTGCGCAGGGTGGCGCCGTACCTGCCCGCCGTGGCAAAGTGGGCCGCAACCGAGGGCCTGAGCATGCTGCCAGCCATCACGCAAACGCTACGCACGAGCGTCAAGCGCCTGTTCGAGCCCACGCTCGAGCAGAAAGCGGAGATCGCGCGGGCCGAAGCGGGCGAGCCGCGCGCACAGGTCGTCCCCCTCCGCAAGCGCATCAAGCGCGCCGACTCCGCGCGAGACGCGTCACACGCTGCGCGCGTCTCGCCAGCGACTGCGTGATGATCATGAACGTGCTGCTGTTCATTCCCTGGTTCAGGTTCGAGTCCATCCACATCCCAGGTCTGCCCGACGCGATCGCCATCCATCCGTTCGGCATCTTGGTGGCGATCGGCGTCTTGCTGGGGATGCGGGTCTCCGAACAGCGGGCACACCGGCTCGGCCTCAAGATGGATCCCATCAAGGATTTCATCGGCCACGCTGTGATCATCGGCTTCGTCGGGTCGCACATCTTCGATCGCGTCTTTTACTACCCGGATCTCGTGCTGCAGGAGCCTTGGGATCTGTTGATGCCGTGGCGCAGCTTGAGCTCCTTCGGCGGCTTCATCTTCGCCGTGGTGGGCGCGTTCGTCTGGAAGTACCGGCGCGGCATCAACCTCACCATCCCGCTCGACCAAGTCGCCTTCGGCATGCCGGTCGGCTGGTTGTTCGGACGCATGGGCTGCTTCGTCGTCCACGATCATCCCGGCAAGCTCACCGACTTCTTTCTGGCCGTGAACAACTACCAGTACCACGGGCTCCCGACCGGCCCGCGCCACGACCTCGGTCTGTACGAGGTGTTCTGGTGCTTGGTCGCGATCCCGCTCTTCTTCTGGCTCGATCGCAAGCCGCGCCCGTATGGCTTCTACATCGGCTTCATCGCCGTGCTCTACAGCCCCTACCGCTTCGCGCTCGACTTCCTGCGTGAAGCCGACTTGACGTACTTCGGTCTGACGCCGGCCCATTACTCGAGCGTGCTCACGTTCATCCTCGGCATCGTGATGCTCTGGCGCGCCTACAAGCGCCCCATCACCACCGTGCCGCCCGCGCTGCGCGAAGATGCCCCCACATCGCCTGCACAACAGGCGCAAAATGCGGGCGACAAGGGCAAGCGGCAGCCCAAGGCCGCGCGGACCTGAGCGCGGCGTAGCCGAATGATCTCGGCCTACACGAGGGGCGCGCAGGAGAAGTAGCGGTACGCTCGGCGGAAGTGTGCGCGCGTTCGGCGCGCTCGTCTTGGAATCGTCCCCCCGCAAGCTGCTGCCTGAGGCGTGCTGCGCTTCCGCAACGCGCTTGGGCAGGCCGGAGCGGCGCCAGCCAGTCTGGCCGGCTATGGTGAAGGAGTCACCGTTGCGACGACGTACGTCGCATCGACACTCGAGTAACCGATGAGTTATCGCACCCGCGCCGCCGCTCTGCTCGCCGCCGCCCTGACCGCGTTTCTAGCTGTGTTTGCCGTGCCGCCCATGGGCCTTGCGGACCACGCAAGCCTCACCGCGCGTACGCAAGACGCCAACCTGACACGCTTGACCACACGCGTCCTCGAGCAATCGCAGTTCTCGCACCGCCCGTTCGACGCCCGAATGGCGAACACGCTGCTAGACCGCTACCTGGATACGCTCGACCCCGCGCGTTCGCTCTTCCTACAATCGGACGTTCACGACTTCGATGCGTACCGGGCTACGCTCGCCCAAGCGACCCGCGAGGCCGGCGACACCAGCGCGGCGCACGCGATCTTCAGACGCTACATCCAGCGGCTGCAGCAGCAAGTGGCGTACGTGAGCGAAACCCTGCAGACCGCTGCGTTCGACTTTACGGGTCACGATGTCTATCAGATCGATCGCTCCGAGGCGCAGCGCCCGCGCGATCTCGCCCAGGCGCAGGCGCTCTGGAAGGAGCTGCTGCGCTCCGAGTATCTGCAGGAGCAGCTGGCGGGGAAGGCGCCGGCCGAGATCGCCAAGCTCCTCGCGCGCCGGCACACGCAGCAGCTGAAGACGTTGCAAGCGCTGCACAGCGACGAAGTGCTCGAGATGTACCTCGATACGCTGGCGCACGTGTACGACCCGCATTCTGACTACCTCGGGCACGAGCAGCTCGAGAGCTTCTCGATCTCGATGAATCTGTCGCTGTTCGGCATCGGGGCGAGCCTCCAATCCAAAGACGGTTATTGCGAGGTGCGTGAGCTCGTGCCCGGCGGGCCCGCGGCGAAGAGCGGCCTGCTCCACCCCGGCGACCGCATCATCGGCGTGGCGCAGGGCGAAAAGCCTTCAGTCGACATCGTCAACATGCCGCTCTCGCGCGCCGTCGAGCTCATCCGTGGTCCGAAAGGCACGGTCGTCAAATTGACGATCCTGCCGGCGGACGCGCCCGAAGCGTCCGCCTCCAGGACCGCCGCGATCATCCGAGATGAGATCAGGCTCGAAGATCAGGCTGCCAAGGCGCGCATCGTGGATCTTCCCAAGGCCGCCGGCCCGAGCGTGCGTCTCGGCGTGATCGAGCTGCCTTCCTTCTACGAGGCGAGCGCGCGGAAAGGCGA
>CAZYWR010000599.1:0-1942 GCA_964651185.1 uncultured Polyangiales bacterium | reverse complement strand
ACGACGACGCAAGTGCGCGTCTTCTTCGGCTCCGAGCCCACAGACGGATCACACGAGATCCACAGGATGTCGCCGCGCCTCACTTGGAGCGGTTCGTCTCCCAGCGCGCTTGCAAGGACGCTTCTTTTCCGGGCTGGCCTCCTCTTCACGGCTCGTCCAAGAGCTCTACCTGAGCCGCTTCGAGCTCCGAGAGCAGGGCCGCGGTGGCGACTCGTTCGGCGGCGTAGTCGCGGGCGAGGGCGGCGCGGCGCGCGCGCGTTTCGCGCTCTTCGAGGGCCTCACGGATGAGCTCGCGCGCGAGCACGGCGCGTGGTCGCCGCTGACGCCGCGCGTGGCGGTCAAGCGCCTCGGCCGTGTCATCATCCAGTGTCAAATTTAGCCGCGCCATGACACGCACGCTAGCACACATGAACGGCTCCTGATAGCGTCATGAGGTGTCGCCGCGCCTGCACAAGCTCGCCGAATCGCGCAGCCTTGCGCTCCATCGCGAGGTCGTGCGTCGTTTGCGCGCGGAGCCCCAGCACATCGAGGAAGTGAAGGAGCGCGTCGAACGGTGGCGCCAAACCGGGGAGGTCGCGCGCTATTACGCCGACGCGTGGTGGGATCTCTTACAGGGTACAGGGACCGCGGGAGCGCCTGTTCGAGACCATGCAGTCCGAAGACGAGCACGCGACGGCCTTGCGCCAGGCCTCTCCGTTCTTGGGCATCGTGGATGCTCGCACGCGCTGGCAAATCTGGCGTGAGACTTCGGGTGTGAGCGAACCGTGAAGCGAACACAGCTAGAGCACATCATCCGCGCCGCGGCGACCATCGCGGAAGACGACGAGATCATCGTCATCGGCAGCCAAGCAGTGCTCGGCCAGTTTCCCGAGGCTCCGGCGGAGTTGTGCGTCTCCAACGAGGCGGACGTGTACCCGAAGAACAAGCCGGAGCGCTGGGAGCTCATCGATGGAACCATCGGCGAGCTCTCGCCGTTTCACGACACGTTCGGCCGGCGTTTCGTGCGTGCCTGTATCCGCCATTTGCCGGTGGACGAACAGGTGCTTCGCGAGCGGCTGGCGAAGACGGGCTTGCCTGACGAGCAGCAGCGGGCGCACATCGAGGCGCTGATCTCGGCGGACTTCGCCGGCTGGCTCGTAGCGGCTACACGAGCTTGGCTTCGAGCGTAATGGTGGTGCCGAGGAGCGCCTTGGAGACCGGGCAGCTCTCCTTGGTGGCGCGGGCGATGTGCTCGAACTTGACGGGGTCGGCGTTGGGGACTTGGGCCTGCGCCGTGAGCTGGATCTTCGTGATGGAGAAGCCGACGTCGTCTTTCTCGAGGCTGACGGCGGCGTGCGTTTCGATGCGCTTGGGTTCCATGCCTTCCTTCGACAGCGCGGAGGTGAGCGCCATCGAGTAGCAGCCGGCGAGGGCGGCGCCGATCAGCTCTTCGGGGTTGCTGCCGGGCTCGCCTTCGAAGCGGGTCTTGAGCGAGAACGCGATGGGGGGTGCGTGCTCGGGCTTCATGGTGCCTTGGCCGGTCTTGAGGCTGCCGTTCCATTCTGCGGAGGCTTTGCTGGTAGACATATCTCTCTCCTCACGGCCACGGGCGTGTCGCCTCGCGGACCCGTTCGATCCCTGACCCCCAATGTACGCCCGAGGCGCGCCCGGGCGAGGGCCCGATCAGGGCAGGTTTGCCACGAGGGGATGCACGCGCTCGCGTTCGCGCTGCGGCGGTGCGTGGCGGATGCGGTGCACGAGCTCGATCGCGGCGCGCGCTTCGGAGAGGTGAAAGCCGCCGCCCGCGAGCACGTCGCGGTACGTCTCGGTGTGCAGGTCCGTGAAGCCTTCGCTGAACTCGACCTGCTCCTCGCCTACGCGGATCGAGCGATAGGTGCGCTGGCGCTTCGCCTGGATCTCGGCGGGCAAGGTCTGCGCGTCGATCGAGAGAAACCAGCGCACG
>CAZYWR010000598.1:0-4105 GCA_964651185.1 uncultured Polyangiales bacterium | reverse complement strand
CTGGAGCGAGACGTGTGCCGGGCGGCAATCATGCTAGGTTCGCGCCGCAATGATCCCCCGCTACTCGCCGAAGGAATTCGCGGCGCTGTGGTCGGACCGGCGCCGCTTCGAGACGTGGTTCGACGTCGAGATCGCGGCCTGCGAAGCCATGGAGCGCGCAGGGCACGTGCCGGCCGGCACCGCCGACCAAGTGCGTCCGTTTCGCGCCCAGCTCGATCCCGCGCGCATCGACGAGATCGAGGCGATCACGCGCCACGACGTGATCGCCTTTCTCACGCACGTCGAGCAGCTGGCCGGGCCGGCGGCGCGCTGGCTGCACCTCGGCATGACCTCCTCGGACGTGCTCGATAGCGCGCTCGCGATCCTGCTGCGCGACGCGACCGACCTGCTGATCGCGCGCAGCGATCAGCTGCTCTCGGCCTTTCGTGGGCGCATCGAGGAGCACCGCAAGACGCCGCTCATGGGCCGCTCCCATGGTATCCATGCCGAGCCGACGACGTTCGGCGTGGCGCTGGCTGGCCATTTCGCCGAAATCGCGCGCGCCCGCGTGCGCCTGCTCGCCGCTCGCCAGGAGATCGCGGTGGGCAAGCTGGCAGGCGCCGTCGGCACGTACGCGCACCTGACGCCCGAAATCGAACAAGCGGCGCTCGCGAGTTTGGGGCTTGCGCCGGAGACGGTCAGCACGCAGGTCGTGGCGCGCGATCGCCACGCCGCGCTCGGCAGCGCCATGGCCGCGATGGCCGCCGCGATCGAGCGTTTCGCCACCAATGTCCGCCATTGGCAGCGCACCGAGCTCGGCGAGGCCGAGGAGTTCTTCAATCCCGGCCAAAAGGGCTCGAGCGCGATGCCCCACAAGCGCAATCCGGTGCTCAGCGAAAACCTGTGCGGGCTCGCGCGCGTGGTGCGCGCGGCGGTCGTGCCGCTGCTCGAGGATGTCGCGCTCTGGCACGAGCGCGACATCTCGCATTCATCGGTCGAACGCATGCTCCTGCCCGACGCCACCACCACGCTCGCCTTCATGCTCGAGCGCGCGCGCGGCGTCATCGAGAAGCTCGTGGTCTACCCGGAGCGACTCTACGAAAATCTGGCGCGCACGGGCGGGCTTTGGGCCAGCGAGGGCGTGCTGTTGGCGTTGGTCGAGAAGGGCGTCGGCCGCCAGGACGGTTACGTGCTCGTGCAGCGCAACGCGATGAAGGCGTTCCGCGGCGAGGGCCCTTTTCAGAGCTTTTTGCTCGCCGACTCCGACATCCGGGGCTACCTCAGCGCGCAGGAGATCGAGGCGCAGTTCGACCTCGGCCGCGCGCTGCGCCACGCCGACGCCATCATCGATCGCGCACTTCTGGCCGCGCCAGACGCGAGTGTCAAAGGGTGAGAGTACATGACGGTCAGCGAAGAAATCCTGCGTGACGGGTTGAAGAAGACGCTCGAGGGCACCGATTTCGTCGGCCTCGGCGCCAAGTACCAAGGCAAGGTGCGCGACAACTACACGACGGCGGATGGACACCGCATTCTGGTCGTGACCGATCGGATCAGCGCCTTCGATCGCGTGCTCGGCACGCTGCCGTTCAAGGGGCAGGTGCTCAATGCGCTGACGGCCTGGTGGTTCGACGAGACCGAGACCATCGCGCCGAACCATATGCTGAGCGTGCCCGATCCCAACGTGCTGATCGGCGAAGAGTGCGAGCCGCTCAAGGTCGAAATGATCGTGCGCGCCTACGTCACCGGCACCACCTCGACCAGCATCTGGACGCATTACGAAAAGGGCGTGCGCGTGTTCTGTGGCCACCGTCTGCCCGACGGCTTGCGCAAGCATCAGGCGCTGCCCGAACCGATCCTGACACCGAGCACCAAGGCGCCACAGGGCGACCACGACGTGAGCGTGTCGCGCGAAGAGATCATCGCCATGGGGGCCGTCAGCGCGCGCGACTTCGACGCCGCCGCCGAGTACGCGCTCGCCCTGTTTCGCCACGGACAAAAGGTGTGCGCCGAGCGCGGGCTCATCTTGGTCGACACCAAGTATGAATTCGGGCGCAACAAGGAGGGCGAGATCATCGTCATCGACGAGATCCACACCGCGGACTCGTCACGCTTCTGGTGGGCGGAGGGCTACCGCGAGGCGTTCGAGGCCGGCCGAGACCCGCGCAGCCTGGACAAAGACTACGTGCGCCGCTGGCTCGGGACGCAAGGTTATCGGGGCGACGGTCCCGTTCCATTCATCCCGGACGAGGTCCGGGTCGAGGCCGCGGAGCGCTATATCGAGGCGTGCGACGCCATCCGCGGCGAGCCGTTCGTGCCGGACACCGAGGCGCCGCTGCCCCGCATCAAGCGCCATCTCGGTTTGTGATCGGGATCATGAGCGTCCACCGGGATCCCAGCGAAGGCGCGCGCCGGCGCGAGACGCTGCTCTTGGCCGCCTATTTGGTGCTGGCTGCGGTCGGTGTGTGGACGGTGGTGGTCTCGGAGCTCGCCACACAGGACCCTGCCTTACGCGACGCCGGGTCGGTTGCATCCTCCACACAAAAATCCAAGTGAAGGCGTAATTGCCCCCACCACGCTTCCGCTCGTGCTGTGTGATTGGAACGCAAAAAACGCATCGTCATCAGGAGCGATCGTTGCCATCTGCCGACATCTTCCGCACCATTGAAGGCGTACGGAGTTTGGCAAGCAGGTGCCTATGCAAGTGCGCTGGCAAGCGCTCGCCGGTCTCGCCCTCTGGCTGACGCCTCTCGCGGCGCAGGCTTGGGCAGACGGGCTGCTTTGTGATCTGCCGCAGGGAGATGCCTTCCAGGACGCGGCCGAGGATGAGGGCCTCGCCATGTGCGCGCCGAGCGCGCCGCACCTGCTGCGCAGCCCAAGTCTCGACACCTGCGCACCCAACTCGGGGCGTAGCGACGCCGAGGAAGCGCCGGCACTTGCGGCCACGGCGCTCGCACGCGCGCGCCAGCTGGCGGCCGAAGGGCTCTATGAAGAGGCGCTCTTAAATCTGCGCGTGGTCGAGGCGACCCTGCCGCGCATCGCCGATCACGTGGCCGTGCTGCGCGCGGAGCTCCACGAGCGCCACGCGGATCCCGTGCGCGCCTTGCTCGCGTACCGCGAGGCGATCGAGCGTTCACCCGACATCGAGCTGCGCGCTCGGGCGCGCGTCGGCTACGTGCGCAACATGCTGCGCGCCGGCGACCCCAAGGCGGAGCTCGAGCTGTCGAGCCTGCTCGCGCGCTACCCACAGCTGCCGGAGGCGCCGCAACTGCGGCTCGAGCTCGCCCGCCACCGCGAGATCACGGGGCAGGTGAAGAGCGCGCTGGCGATTTACCGCACGATCGACCTGTCGTATCCCGGCTATCCCATGGCCGCCGAGGCGCGCGAGCGGCTCGCGGGCCTGGCGGCGCAGGGGCAGGCGGTCACGCCGTATACCGAGACCGAGCTGCTCGAGCGCACCGCGCGGCTCATCCGCTCGGGTCCCGTGGAGCACGCCCGCGCAGCCGTCGCAGACCTGCGGGCGCGGCCCTTCTCCAAGGCCATGCTCAAGCGCCGCGACGACCTGGTCGCCCACTTCGAGGAGCTCGAGGCGCGGCGCTTCGCGCGCACGGACCTGAAGCCCGCCGCCGTGGTGGCGAGCGACCCGTCGTTCGAACTGTTTCGTAGGAAGCTCGCGGCCCCCAACGGCGACAAGCAGCTCGTCAAGCTCGGCGCGCCGGTGCTGGTGCAACAGCTCGCCAAGGCGGGCACGCTCAAGGCCACGGAGGTCGCCGACGCGATCGTACGCGAGCTCGCGCGCCGTCCGAAGAGCAGCTCGCCCGAGCTCCGTTTCCAGGCGCTGACGGTCGCGGTCGGCAGCGCCAGCGACCTGGAGCTGATCGCGCTGGCCGACACGTTGGTCAGCGAGCCGAGCGTGGCCGTGCCCGCGCGCTATCACCGCGCGCGCGCGCTCGAGCGTGCCGGCAAGCTGGAAGAGGCCATGGTCGAGCTCGACAACGTGAGGGCGCTCGACGATAGCCCCACACGCTTCTACGCGACCTGGGCGGAGCAGCGACTGCGCGAGCTCTCGGGCCGCGGTCAATGCAAAGCGGCCGGGCGCGCCAGCGACTGCAACCGGCCGGCGATCGAG
>CAZYWR010000597.1:0-9519 GCA_964651185.1 uncultured Polyangiales bacterium | reverse complement strand
CAAGCCCTCCAGAGCCGATGGTACTGCGCGCGCGCGTGCGTGGGAGAGTAGGTCGTTGCCAGGTTTATCCAACAAGCCCCGAAGCCCCATAAAGGCTTCGGGGCTTTTCTTTTGTGCGCGCGTCACGGCGGGTGTTCGCGCATGCCGGGGCTCGTGTGATCGAGCTCGTGCGTGCGGCGCTGGCCGAGCAGCCAGTCGTAGAGCTCGGCCTTCTCGTAGGTCTGCGTCCAGGAGTCGTGGCCGACGCCCGGGTAAACGGTGAAGCGAACGGGCGCGCCCAACTCCTGCAGGGCTTCCACCATGATCGCGCTGTGGCGCACGGAGACGATCGGATCGTCTGCGCCGTGGAAAACCCAAGTCGGCAGATCGCGCAGGCGCGGAGCCCAAGTTGGATCGCCTCCGCCGCAGATGGGCACGAGGGCGGCAAAACGTGAGGGCTTCGCGGCTGCGAGCTTCCAGGCGCCGAAGCCGCCCATGCTGATGCCCGTCAGATAGATGCGGCGCGGGTCGAGCTCGAGGTCTTCGATCAGCTCTTCCATCATCGCCAACAGCGGATCGCACAGGTCGACCCAGGCGGACGCGTGGGGGCACTGGGGCGAAACTGCGACGAAGGGGAAGTTCCTGCCGTGCTCGATCTCGCGCGGAATGCCGTGCGTGGCCACGCGTGCGGCGTCGCTGCCCCGCTCGCCCGCTCCGTGGAGAAAGAGCACGAAGGGTCGCGGCTCTTCGGCCCAGCCGGGCGGTTCGTAGAGCAAGTACGGCAGCGTCCCGCCCGAAAATCGATAGTGGTGAACTCGGTGCAGTTTCAGCGCCGTCATGGCCCGTCCTCCTCCGCGCTGCCCACGCGGCCCTTCGGCTCCCATGGAACGCAAGCGGAGTGCCAGGGGCGAGGGATCCTTCGTGGCGTTCGCACAGCTTTGGACGGGTTTGATGGTGCATCCGCGCGTTCAAGCGGGTGCCGGCGCCGTGGCTTCCTTTGCGGGAGAGGGGCCAGCGGCTGTCGCGTCGACGAGCCGCGCGGTGCCCTGCTGGCAGGTGAACGCGATTGCGAGCGTCTCGCTGGCGTCGCCCGGCATCTTGTATTGGTTGACGTACCACCACTCGGCCTGCAGACGGTCCGGCGTCAAATCGACGAGCACGTAACCTTTCTTCGTGAGCTCGACGTACTTGAGGTGAGGGTTGCCGTCGTCGCCTCGCAGCAGCGTCGCCGCGACGGCTGCCAAGGGGTCGTCTTCGAGCGCCTGCGACGTGACTGCGGTGCCGACGAGCTCGATGCTGCAGGCGTTCAGCCCCGCGTCTGGATTGTAGACGGCCGGATCGAAGGGGTTCTTGCTGATCTCGAAGGCCCACGACGAATGGATGTCGCCGGTCATGAACACGACGTTCTGGATGCCATGACTCAGGATGTAGTCGATCACGCCATCGCGGTCGGCCTGATAGCCGTCCCAGAAGTCTGAATAGAGAATGTTGCGGGACATCATCGGGTCGCTCGCCACCGGCATGCGTGGGTCGCGCACCTGCGAGAAGATCACCTGGTTGCCGATCAGACGCCAGCGCGCGCCGCGCGTCTGCGACTGATTGAACTCGTTGAACAGCCAGTTTTCCTGCTCGGGGCCGATGATGTGCCGGTTCGGATCGCTCCAGAGCGCTGGATTCCCGACGCCGGAGCCGCCGTCGTCGGGCGAGACGTCGTCGCCGGCCTGCTTGTCGCGCGCGATGATGCGCGTGTCGAGCATGATGAGGTCGAAAAGATCACCGAACTGAAAGGTGCGGAAGATCTTGGGCACCGGATCGGCGGGCGGGACGCGGGTCGGGAGCCACTCGAGGTAGGCCTGGGCCGCGGCGCGCTTGCGCACCGCCCAATCGCCCTCCGTCGCGGGCATGTGATTCGCGGCGCCGTCTTTGTAGGCATTGTCGGCGAACTCGTGATCGTCCCAGACGATGATCAGCGGGTGCTGGCGGTGAATCTCCTGGAGATCGGGATCGGTGTGGTATTGCGCGTAGCGGCCCCGGTAGTCGGCGAGCGTGATCGCTTCATTGGCGGGGAGATGGGCGCGCGTGCTCATCAAGTTCGCGTCCGCGTAATCGCCCGCTTTGTACTCGTAAATGTAGTCGCCCACGTGGATCCACACGTCGAGATCGGAGCGCTGCGCGATCGCGCGGTATGCGCTGAAGTAACCGTTCTGGTAGTTCGCGCAGGAGGTGAAGACGAGCCGCGCGTGGTCGAGCTGCGCGGGCAAGGTGCGCGTCCGTCCGACCACCGAGCGTCCGCTGCCAGCGATGAAGAAGACGTAGTAGTAAGTCGTGCCGGCGGTGAGGCCGGTGGCCACGACTTTGGTGGTGAAGTCGGCGTCGGCGCTGGCGGTCATCACGCCGCGCTGCACCACTTGGAGCAAAGCGGCATCGGCGCAGATCGCCCACTCGACCTGGACGGGCGTCGCCGCGCCGGTGCTGACGCGGCTCCATAAGACCACGCTGTCGATCGCTGGATCGCCGCTCGCGACGCCGTGGGCAAAGAGGGCGGTGTTCAGCGCTACCTGATCGGGCGGAACCCCGCTGCCCTTCGAGCCATCGTCCTTGTCGTCCGAGCTGCAAGCCAGGAGCGCCTTGGCGCCCGCGGCGGCCCCCAGAGCTCCGATCACGAAATCGCGGCGGCCAACACTCATCGAAACCTCCGAAATGCGGATCTGCACGTCACGCACGTCGAGCATGCCCCGACCCGCCTATCCCTGACGAGTTCCGTTCGCGCTTTTCGCGCTCGGGGGGGCCGCGATGCGCGGAGATTTGGCGCGGGCGCTCTCGCACCGTAGGCTCTGCACGATGCTCGAACCCCTGCCGCTCGGCGGTTGGCTAGGCTCTCGTTTCGTGGCGCGTACGCTTCCGCTCTGCCCGGAGCTTCGCCTATGGCTGCTCGGCGACGACGTGGACCTGCACCAGCGCGTCTCCGAGGTGTTCGCGATCGAGACCGCGCCCTACTGGGCGTTCTGCTGGGGCAGCGGTCAGGCGCTCGCGCGCCACCTGCTCGACCATCCGGAACTCGTGCGCGACCGCGACGTCGCCGACTTCGGCGCGGGCTGCGGAGTCCAGGCCCTCGCCGCGCTCCAGGCCGGCGCGCGCTCGGCGGTGGCGGTCGACATCGACCCACACGCGCTGGCAGCCTGCGCGCACAACGCCGCGCTCAACGGGCTCGCGCTCGCCGTCGCCCGGGAGCTGCCCGCGCACTACGACGTGCTCTTGGCCAGCGACGTGCTCTACGAGGTCGGCAACCGCGACCTGCTGGCGCGTGAGCGCGCGCGCGGACGCCACCTCGTGCTCAGCGAACCGGAGCGGCGCGGCAGTCCGCGCCTTTTGCTCCCTGCCGCCGCCCGCTATGAAGTGAAGACCGTGCCCGACGTCGACCATCCCGTAGCGAGCGCGCTCGTGTATGAGCTCAGCCCGGGATCGGAGCCGCTTGCGGTGACCCCTGAGCCCGGCTGGGGCTCGGCGTCGCGCGAAGCTCCGCCACCCAGCGGTCTAGGCTGAGGCAGGGGCGCGGGATGGGGGCGCTCGCGGAGCTGTGGCGACCAATCGCGACTGCGCTGATGCTCTCGTGCGCCGTGCTCGCGTCTGCGCACGTGGTGCTCCACAAGCGCGACGTGCGCGCGGCGATCGGCTGGGTGGGACTGATCTGGTTCGTGCCTTGGGTGGGCGCGGCGCTCTACGTCGTGATGGGCGTCAACCGCGTCAAGCGGCGCGCCGTGTACTTGCGCAAGCACGCGCCGCGCTATCGCGCCGCGCTCGCGGCCGAAAACGAGCGCTTCGCCGAAGAAGAGCGGATCTCGACCACGTGTCTGCATCTGGCAGACCTGAGCTATGCGATCGGCCACGTCACCGGCCGGCGCTTGCTTTCGGGGAACCGGCTCGAGCCGCTGTTCGACGGTGACGAGGCCTACCCGGCGATGCTCGAGGCGTTGCGCGGGGCGCGGCGCTCGATCTCCTTCGCCACGTACATCTTCGAGACCACGGGCGTAGGCGCGCGCTTCGTCGAGGAGCTCGGCTACGCGCGCGAGCGCGGCGTGGAGGTGCGCGCGCTGATCGATGACATCGGCGTGCGCTACGCGTATCCGCGCGCAGACCGCGTGCTCAGGCGGCTCGGCGTGCGCGCCGCGCGCTTCATGCCTGCGCGCTCGCTCTTGCGCGCGCCTTACTTCAACCTGCGCAACCACCGCAAAGTCATGGTCGTGGACGGCGAGATCGGCTTCACGGGCGGTATCAACATCCGCGAGGGCCACGTGATCGCCAACCGCCCCAAGCATCCAGTGCGCGATCTGCACTTTCGCGTGGAGGGGCCGGTCGTGGCGCATTTGCAGGAGGTGTTCGCGGAGGACTGGGAGTACACGACCAAGGAGGCGCTCGACGGCGAGCTCTGGTTCCCTCGGCTCGGGGGCAAGGGCTCCACGTTGGCGCGCGGGATCGCGGACGGGCCCGACGAAGACCTCGATCGCTTCACCTGGACCTTGCACGTGGCGCTCGCCTGTGCGCACCGATCGATCGCGGTGATGACGCCTTACTTTCTGCCGGACACCGCGCTGCACACGGCGTTGAGCGCCGCGGCGCTGCGCGGCGTGGAGGTGAACGTGCTCCTGCCCGAGCAGAACAACCTGAGGCTCGTGCAGTGGGCGATGTGGCGTCAGCTCGAGGAGGTCATCCACCACGGCGTGCGCGTGTGGCTCACACCGCCGCCGTTCGATCATACGAAGCTGATGTTGGTGGACAGCGAGTGGGTGCTGCTCGGGTCGGCCAACTGGGATACGCGTAGCTTGCGCCTCAATTTCGAGCTCGACGTCGAGTGCTACGACCGCGACCTGTGCACGCGGCTGATGGCGCACGTGAGCGCGCGCATGTCCGAGGCGCGCGAGCTGTCGTTGGCGGAGCTGCGCGCGCGGCCCTTGCCGCTGCGGGTGCGCGACGGCTTTGCGCGGCTCTTGATGCCTTACTTGTGAACGTGAGCCGGAGGGTGACGGGGCCGAGCAGCGAGGATGTCGACGAGCGCGAAAGCGGCGATGTCGATCGTACGTCCGCGCGCGCCGGCAGCGCGCGTCACGACCCAGGAGGGCAGGGGGATGGAGGGCGCGCGGGTCGGGCGCTCGCGCGTCGCCGCCTGAAGGTCGACGCGTTGCGCGCTGGATTCGCGCTGTCCGCCGCGCTCGTGCTGGTCGCGGTGCGGTTCGGCTGTGTCGGGTTCGCACGGACGCCCGAGCTGCTCGCGGCTGCGGCGTTCGATACCTGCACCGTGCTCGGGCTCTGGCTTGCATTCGAGACGTTGGCGTGTAGCGGTGCGGCGCCGGCTGCGCTCGGCGTGCTGTTTTATCCGCTGCTGTTCGGGCTGTGCGCGATGGTCTTCGCGCACAGCTGGTTCTTCGACGTGGCGATCGAGCGCCGGCTGACGCTGAATGATCTCAGTCTGGCGGGGCTCGCGCACTTCTTTCAGAGCGCCCTGCCGCGGCGCGGATGGGTCGCGTTTTTGGCGATGTACGCGGGGCTCGGCGCGGTGGCGTGCGCGGCTGCGCGGCTGTTCGGGCGCAAGCTGCGCGCGCTCTCGCTGCGCGCGTTCCTGGGCTCGTGGGTCGCGCTCGCGCTCGCGGTCGGGGGCCTGTCGCGCGCGAACCGCGTCCCTTCGCCGCTCTTCGACAGCGCCGAAGAGCTCTGGGAAGTCGCCACCAAGCCCAAGGTCCGGCCTGCAGGGACCGCGCCGGAAGCGCGCCTTGCCGCCGTGCTCGACAAGAGCGAGCGCACTCAGGTGCCGCGCGCGAGCGCGTACGCGAAGGTGATCGTGCTGGTGATGGAGACGATGACCGCAGCGAGCTTCGAGCGCGAGCTCGCGCTCTTGCCGCCGGACGCGTTCTTGCGCCGCGAAGAGGCGCACTTTCATCGCTTCGAACGCTACTTCCCGAACAATCAGGACAGCCGCACCGGCATGCTCGACATGCTGTTTTCCCGCGTCATCCCGTACGAAGCGTACAGCGACGAAGGCTACGCGGGTTACCGGGACTTGGCGCGCGTCAAGTCGCTCGTCGATCGCATGCACGCGCTCTCGTACGAAGCTGCATTCGCGGTGGCGCAGACGGCGCTCGAGGAGGTGGTAGGCGAGCTCGCGTGGGACGCGCGGCTCGCGCTCTCGGCATCGCAGATCGAGGCGGCACGACGAGCGCACAAACTCTGCTTCAGTCCCGATATCTACGAGCAGAGCTGCGAAGACCTCGCGCTCTTGCCGGCCGTGGTCGACTTCGTCGCGGGTCGGCCGCGCGCGTTCGTGTATCAGGAGTTCATTTGGGGCCACGCGGCCGAGTACAACGAGGCCTCGGGCCTGAGCAACGCGGCTTACTACTCCGCATACGTGGACGCTCTCGTGCGCGCGCTCACGGAGCGCGGTCTCGCCGACGACACCTTGATCGCGCTCACCTCCGACCACGGCTTCCGCGACAAGGGCCGCCAGCACGATCGCGAGGTGTATCGGATTCCGCTCTTGTTCTATGCGCCTAGGCTTTCCGCCCGCAGCGATCCACGTTTGCTCTCGCACGCCGACTTCGGGCGTCTACTGTTTGAGCAGCTCGACCCGCGCACGCCGCGGGCCGAGGGCAACCCGTTCGTCCTGGTCGTGGGACCGACCGGACAGGGGCACCTGTTCGCGGTCGGGCAGGATGGCGATCTGCTTTTGCGCGAGAAGCTCGGGTTCGAGCTCCTGGTGGCGCAGCACGGGCGCGTTCCGCTCTCGCCGAGCGCGCTGCTCGCGCTCTTTCAGGGCTATCGCGCGCAGTTTGCCCGCAGCTTGAGCACGGCGCCGGCGCGCGCGGACGAAGTTGAAGGGCGGGTCCGGCTGCGATAAGAGCCGCGTGCGGCGCGCCGCGCTCGCCGTTTCTGCGCGCCGCTGAGGGAGCATGCACGGAGTCGAAGCGCGCGTGAGCGCGAGCGAGCGAACTGGAGTCGGAGCGCGCGCGAGCGAGCGAGCTGGAGTCGAAGCGCGCGCCTGCGGGTACCTGTCCAATGCGCTGAGTCGGTTGTGCTTGGCTTGCGTGCTGTGGCTCGCGGGCGCGCCGCACGCTGCGCGCGCGCAGCCATTCACGCCGACCATCAACCCGGACGCGAGCCCGATCACGGTTTCGCAGCAGCCGGAGAAGATCGCCGTGCGGCCGAAGGCGTCGAGCCAAACGCTGATCAACGTGGCCTTCGGCGCGACCGTCAACGGCGGCAACACCAAGCTCTTCGCCGGCAACTTGGGCGGACGCTTCGGGCTCATCAAAGGAAACCATCAGCTTACGGTCGAGGGGCTCGGCACCATGGGCGGTGCGCGCGGCAACCACCTCACCGACGTCACCTGGACCTCGCGCTCGATGATCGGGCGTGTGCGCTACGACATCTTCCTGTCTCACGCAGACGCGCTGTTCGTGGCGGAGGCGCCGCGCCGAGACAGGTTCGCGGGGTTCGATCTCCGTTTGCAGAATCAGACAGGTTATCTACGCAACCTGTTCCAGCGCAGCGATGCGCACCGCTTCTGGAGCGAACTCGGGTACGACCTCACGTACGACAACTTCGCCGCCGTCGATAAGGCGGTGATGACGGACATCACGACCGACGTCCGCAACGCCGAGGCGGCGGCCGGCGTGCCGCCCGAGCAGAGCCTCGCGCCGCCCGGCGCGACCATCACCCGTTCCGTGGACATGCGCAGCTCTGAAGGGCATCAGTTCATCCACTCGGCGCGCATCTTCTTTGGGTACACCAACCGCCTGGCCGCCTCCGCAAACGTGAGCGTGGGCGCCGAGACGCTGATCGACTTCCAGGACATCAAGAACGTCCGCGTAAACGGCCTGGCGGAGCTGACGTCCTCGATTACTGGCGCCTTCAAGCTCGGCATACAGTCGCGCGTGATGTTCGACAACGTGCCCGTGACCAACACGAAAAAGTACGACACCATCTTGGCCGTGCAGCTCGTCTATACCTTCGACTCGCTGGCCGGCGCCGCGAACGCGCAGTGCCCGGTGTGCGACTGCAAGTCGCAAGTCGAGGCCGCGCGCGCAGCCTGTCGAGCGCCGCGCTGAGGTTTACTCGCGCATGATGCCCACCACGACGATCGCCGCGAAAAAGATGATGACGACGAGGCAGCCGATACCCAGGGCGAAGTAGTCGCCCTTGCTGGGGGCGTCCGGGGCGCGTGGTTTCTCGGGTTTGCGCTCGTCTCGCTCGGGGTCGGCCATGGGGCGCTGTTCATAACACGCGCCTCCGCGCGGGGCGCGCTTTCGCGGCTCCGGCGATTGCATGTGCGCTCAGGTTCGGTCAGAACCACGTCTCGCTTGCGGGACGGCGCGTCTCAAACCGCTTACGCTCACGGTCGCGCCTGGTCGTAGCGGAGTTCGATGCGGGCACGCGCGCGAATGTTTGCGCCCTCAGGAAGGTTTGGAACCCCGTACGAGAGGTTGTGCATGCGCTACTCGCTGTTGCTGCTGTTCGTCGTGGCGAGCCCCGCGTTCGCCCAGGAGACGCCCGCGCTGAGAGAGCACGCGCCGGAGCTGGCCCAGGAGGGTTCCGGACACGTGCTCACGTTGGAGGCGGCTCTCGCGCGCGGTCGGGCGCACAGCCCCACGGTGCGCACCGCCGCGGCGCAGCGCGATGTGGCCGACGCGCGTCAGGACGAGGCCCGCGCGGTGCTCCTTCCGCAGCTCACCGGAACCGCGAGCTACACGCGCACCACGGGCAACTACATTCCGCGCCCGGGCCAGGTGCCGAGCATGTTCAACACCACGACCCAGAAGAGCACCTGGAACCTCTGGAACAGCTACAACTTCAGCCTGACGGGCTCCATGCTGATCTACGACTTTCAGGGCAGCATCGATCGCTTTCGCGCGGCCAAAGAGACCAACCAGGCGTCTGCGGAGCGCGTGCGCGCGGCCGCGCTGACGGTCGATCTCGCGGTCCGCAACGCTTTCTTTCAGGCGCGGGCGCAGCGCGCGATGGTCGAGGTCGCACGTCAGACGGTGGCCAACAACCAGCGCCACCTCGACCAAATCCAGGCCTTCGTGCAGGCCGGTACGCGGGCCGAGATCGATCTCCTGCAGGCGCGCACGGACCTCGCCAACGCGCGCGTGAGCCTGGTCCAGGCCGAAAACAACTACGCCATCGCCAAGGTCAACCTGCAACGCGCGATGGGCGACGAGCAGCCGCTCGACTTCGAAGTGGCCGACCAGCAGCTCGGGCCGCTGCCGGACGAGGGAGCGTCGGTGCCGGAGTTGATGCAGAAGGCGGTGACCACGCGCCCCGACATGATCGCGTTGATGCGCGATCTCGACTCGAGCGAGCTCACGGTGACCGCGGCGCGCGGCGTGTTCGGGCCGAGCGTGAGCGCGGTCGCCACGGGCACACGCGGCGGCGTCGAGCTCGGCAACCTGCGTTGGAACGTGTCTGGCGGCGTGCAGGCGACCTGGAACCTCGTGCGGGGCGGGGCGAGCTTCGCGGAAGTGCGCGAGGCGCGCGCGAATGTGCGTAACG
>CAZYWR010000596.1:0-4595 GCA_964651185.1 uncultured Polyangiales bacterium | reverse complement strand
TGGCCGGCCTGCAGCTTGGCGGCGATCTTGGCGAGCGGCACGCCGATCGCCTTCGATACGAAGGGCACCGTGCGCGAGGCGCGCGGGTTGACCTCGATCACGTACACGGCGCTCCCGCGGATCGCGTACTGCACGTTCATCAGCCCGACCACGCCGAGCTCGAGCGCCAGCGCGCGCGTGGAGGCGCGGATCGTGCCGAGCACTTCGGGCGGCAGCGCGTGCGCGGGCAGCACGCTCGCCGAGTCGCCTGAATGGATGCCGGCCTCCTCGATGTGCTGCATGAGGCCGCCCATCACCACGGTCTCGCGGTCCGCCAGGCAATCGACGTCGACCTCGATCGCGTCCTTCAAAAACTCGTCGATCAGGATGGCGGTGCTCTCGGCCTCCTCGAGCGCCTCGAAGGCCTCGCGCATGTAGCGCGCCAGATCCGAGCGCGAGTGCACGATCTCCATGGCGCGCCCGCCGAGCACGTAGCTCGGCCGCACCAGCACCGGATAGCCGATGCGATCGGCCACCTCGAACGCCTGCTGCACGCCGTGCGCGATGCCGTTGCGCGGCCGACGCAGGTTGAGCTTGGTCAAGAGCTCGTCGAAGCGCTCGCGATCCTCCGCGCGATCGATGGCCTCCGCGGGCGTGCCGAGGATCTTCACGCCCGCGCGCGCGAGCGGCTTCGCCAGGCGCAGCGGCGTCTGTCCGCCGAACTGCACGATCACGCCTTCGGGCTTCTCGACGTCGATGATCGACAGCACGTCCTCGAACGTGAGCGGCTCGAAGTAGAGGCGATCCGAGGTGTCGTAGTCGGTCGAGACGGTCTCCGGGTTGCAGTTGACCATGATCGTCTCGAAGCCGAGCTCGCGCAGCGCGAACGCCGCGTGCACGCAGCAGTAGTCGAACTCGATGCCCTGGCCGATGCGGTTCGGACCGCCGCCGAGGATCATGATCTTGCGGCGATCGCTCGGGCGCGACTCGCACTCGTCGCCCCAGGTCGAGTACATGTACGGCGTGAGCGCGACGAACTCCGCCGCGCAGCTATCGACGCGCGCGAAGATCGGCGTGACCCCGAGCGCCTTGCGCTCCTTGCGCACCTCGCTCGGCTCGCGCCCGGTGAGCTGGCCGATCATGACATCGGAGAACCCCATGGCCTTGGCGCGCCGAAGCGCAGGCGCCTGAAGCGGCTTGCCCGCCAGCTCCTTCAGGCGCCGCTCTTCTTCGACGATCTGGCGGAGCTGCTCCAAGAACCACGGATCGATCGCGGTCGCAGCGTGCACCTCGTCGACCGTGGCGCCGACGCGCAGGGTGTCGACGATGTACCAGAGCCGGTCGGCGAGCGGCGTGCGGATGATCTCGAGCAAGAGCTCCTTCAGCTCCTCGCCGGTCGCCGGCGGCACGCCCTCGCTCAGCTTGGGCACCGTGCCCATCGGCACCATGGTCTCGCGCTGCTTGCGGAGCGCGTCGCGCAAGGCGCGATAGTCGACGCGGTCGGCCAGCGAAACCAGCCCTGCGCGCCCGATCTCGAGCGAGCGCGCGGCCTTTTGGATCGCCTCCTTGAAGGTGCGGCCGATCGACATGGCCTCGCCTACCGACTTCATCTGCGTGGTGAGCCGCGGGTCGGCGCCGGGGAACTTCTCGAACGCGAAGCGCGGCACCTTCGCCACCACGTAATCGATGGCCGGCTCGAACGCGGCGCTCGTGTCCGTGATGCTGTTGCGCAGCTCGTCGAGCGTGTAGCCGACCGCGAGCTTGGCGGCGATCTTGGCGATCGGATAACCGGTCGCCTTCGAGGCGAGCGCGCTCGAGCGCGAGACGCGCGGGTTCATCTCGATCACCACGACGTCGCCATTCTTCGGGTTCACGCCGAACTGGATGTTCGAGCCGCCGGTGTCGACGCCGATCTCCGTGATGATGGCGCGCCCCGCGTCGCGCAGGCGCTGATACTCCTTGTCCGTGAGCGTCATCGCGGGCGCGACCGTGATCGAGTCGCCCGTGTGAATGCCCATCGGATCGAAGTTCTCGATCGTGCAGATCACGCCGAAGTTGTCGGCGCGATCGCGGATCACCTCGAGCTCGTACTCCTTCCAGCCGAGCACGCTCTCCTCGATCAGGCACTCGTGCGTCGGGCTCTGCTGGAAGGCCCAGCGGATGGCGCTGTCGAACTCGCTCTTCGAGTAGGCGACGCCGCCGCCCGAGCCGCCCATCGTGAAGGACGGGCGCAGGATCACCGGATAGCCGATGTCCTCGACGGCCGCGTAAGCCTGCTCCAGCGTGCGCGCGACGTGCGCGCGCGGGCAGCGCAGGCCGATCTTCTCCATCGCGTTCTTGAAGAGCTCGCGATCTTCGGCCTTCTTGATGGCCTGGATGCTCGCGCCGATCAGCTCCACGCCGTACTTGGCGAGCACCCCGCGCTCGGACAGCGCCAGCGCCAAGTTGAGCGCGGTTTGGCCCCCCAGCGTGGGCAGGAGCGCATCGGGCCGCTCGCGCGCGATGATCGACTCCAGCACCTCGACCGTAAGGGGCTCGACGTAGGTGCGGTGCGCGAACTCCGGGTCGGTCATGACCGTCGCCGGGTTGGAGTTGACGAGGACGACCTCGTATCCCTCCTCGCGCAAGGCCTTGGCACCCTGCGTGCCCGAATAATCGAACTCACAGGCTTGACCGATCACAATCGGCCCCGACCCCACGAGCAGGATCTTGCGAAGATCGTCACGACGCGGCATGTCGAGCGCGCGGATTATCACCCGCGCTTCTCAGGGGCAACCATCCACAAGCCCACGCGTCAGGTTACGGCGTGGATCCGCCACCGCCAGGGGCGCCCGCCGCGCGCGGCCAAGCCCGGAGCCGGGTGCGCAGACGCGCCAAGAGCGCCTGTCCGCGCTCGCCGCGCGCCTCGATGCGCGCGCCGCGCCCGGCGTCTGCGTAGCGCAGCCAAATCCACAGTCCCGCCGAGCCCAGCGCGTCGGCGAAGCGATCGCCCCACTCGACCAGGGCCACCGCGTCGCGCCCGATGCGCTCGACCAGCCCCAGCTCGACCAGCTCGTCGGGTGCGCCGAGCCGGTAGAGGTCGGCGTGCAAGAGCGGCAGGCGCGCGCTGTACTCGTTCACCAGCGTGAACGTGGGGCTGGTGATCGGCGTGGCGGCGGGCACACCCAGCCCGCGCGCGACCGCGCGCACCAGGAAGGTCTTGCCCGCGCCGAGCTCGCCTTCGAGCACGACCAGATCGCCTGGCTCGAGACTCTGCGCGAGCGCCGCGCCCAGTCGCCGGGTTGCGCGGCGCGTGGGCAGGTCGAGCTCGAGCAGGGGCGCCGGTTCGTGAGCCACGCCGCCTTGTTCGCATCGCCGGGGCGCGATCGCAAGCGGCACCAACTAGACTTGGACCCGCGCATGCTCCGCCTCCCTCTCGCGCTTTGCGCGTCGCTCTGCAGCCTCGCGCCGGGCTGGGCCCGTGCCCAGGGACCGGCGCCCGTTTCGACGCAGCGTTACCGGCTCGAGGCCGAGCTCGACGATCTGCACAAGCGCGTGCGCGGCCGGGTCGAGATCGACTTCACCAACACCGGCGCGCGCCCGCTCGAGGCGTTGGTCTTCCACATGTACCTGAACGCCTTTCGCGACCCCGGCAGCGTGTTCATGCGCGAGTCGGGCGGCATGATGCGAGGGGCTTCCTATCGCGGGCCGGGCTCGATCGAGCTCGAGACGCTCGCGCTCGATGGCGAGGACATGCTCGGACACACCGACCCCGAGCTCGTCGCCGGCGATCGCACGCAGCTGCGCGTGCCGCTCCACCAACCGCTCGAGCCGGGCGCGCGCATGCACATCGAAAGCCGCTTCGTGGCGCGGCTCCCCCCGGTGTTCGCGCGCAGCGGCTACGCGGGCGACTTCTTCGTCGTGGCGCAGTGGTTTCCCAAGCTCGCGAAGCTCGAACCCGACGGCCACTTCGCGAGCTTCCCTTACCACGCCCTCGGCGAGTTCTACGCGGACTTCGCGGACTACACGCTGGAGCTCACGACCGGGGCCGAGCTCGCGGTCCTCGCCAGCGGTGACCTCACCCACGAAGCGCGCGCGAAACCGAGCGTGGTGCGGCGCTTCGAGGCACGGCACGTCCACGACATGGCGTTCGTCGCGGCGCGCGGCTTTCGCAGCGAGGAAGAGCGCGCGGGCGGGGTGCTCATTCGCTATCTCGCGCCCCCCGGTTACGAGCGCGCGCGGCGCGAGCATGCGCGCGTGGTGCGCGCCGGCCTCGCGCAATTCGGGCGCGCCTTCGGCGCCTATCCGTACCGCACGTTGAGCGTGGCGTTGCCGCCGCGCGACGCCGCGGGGGCGGCCGGCATGGAGTATCCGACGCTGATCCTCAGCGAGGGGCCGTGGCTGCCGATCGTGCGCTGGCCTTCGCTGTCGGGCGCCTTCGTCACGGCACACGAGCTCGCGCATCAGTGGTTCTATGGCCTGCTCGCCAACGACGAGCTGCGCTTTCCCGTACTGGACGAGGGCCTCGCCCAGTGGGCCTCGCTCGATCTCGTGCGCCGCATGTACGGACCTTGTGAGGGCGTCGGCCGATGGTGCTTCGATCGCTTCGAGGGGGAGCGCGCGTTCGCGCTCCAGCT
>CAZYWR010000595.1:0-5786 GCA_964651185.1 uncultured Polyangiales bacterium | reverse complement strand
GTCGCGCGCGACCGCTCAGCGGCCGGCTTTTTCGTTGAGTTGTCCGAGCAGCTGGCGGGCGTCCAGGAGCACGGAGGAGTGCGGGTACTTGGCGAGCAGCTTGCGCAGCTGCGCGCGCGCTCCGTCGCCATCGCCGAGCTCGTCCAAGATGCGGGCGAGCAACAAGGTCGCCGCCGCGTGAATGTCCCGGTCGCTGTTCTGCTCGAGCACGCGCTCGACCTCCAGCTTCGCTTGGGCGTACTTGCCGAGCTGACGTTCGGCTTCGGCCAACTGATAACGCGCCTTCGCGGCGTGGGCCGCGCTCTCATCGAGCCGGATGGCCGCCTCGAAGCGCTCTGCGGCATCGGTGATGCGTCCTGCGCGCGCGAGCTCGAGCCCGGCCTGGTAGGCCTCGGCGCTTAGCTCGGCGTGAAAGCGCTCGACGATCTCGCGAAACAGCGCGCGCTCCGCCGGCGAGAGCTGCTCTTTGTCGAGCTCACGAAAGCGTTCGACGGCTTCGGCGCGCCGCTGGTTCTGCACCAGCTCCAAAAACTGCATGGCCCGCGTCTCCGCCTGAACGCGCTTTTCGGCGCGCTGCACCTCCTGGTCGAGGGCGCCGCGCAGGCGCTTGACCTCTTGCTGCAGGTTCTCCTTCTCGAGCTCGATCTCGCGCACGCTGGCGTCGAGCAAAAGACGAAAGCCGAACAGGCAAGCGGCGCCGAGCAGCGCGTAGGCCGCGATCGAATTCCACCAGGCCCGGCGCTCGTGAGCGGCCTGACGCTTGGCGATGGTCTTGATGTCGGAGCCGAGCGTATTCGCGATGTTGTTGGTCTTGATCACGAGTCCGCGCGACTCGATGATCTCCTTCTTGATCTCGCGAATTTCTTCCTCGATTTCGCGCATCTCGCGCCTGCATACCCCGGGCCCGCACAGCCGGGCAAGAACTTGACCGGCGCCGCCTCGGCGCTACAAACGCCGGATTCACCATGCCTCTGCTCCGGCGGTTCTGGTCCATCTGCGCGCGGGTTTGCGCGCGTGCGGAACCGCGCATCGCTGCACCTAGGCGCGACGCGCGACGCGTCTGGACGGCGCCCGTAAGCTTCGTAGCCGCCACCGCCTGGTCGGCGCTGGGGCTCGCGCCGGGCTGTGTCCAAGCGATCCAGACGTACCCCGTCGTCGCGCAGGCGGCCGCGCCCAGCGCCTCTGGCCTCTCCGGATCGATTTCCGTCGAACGCATCGAGGGCGGACAGCGCCTGTTGGTGCTGTCGCTCGAGCGCCTCCCGCCCCCGGAGCGGATCGCTCCAGGCCTGCGCGAGTTCGTGGTCTGGCTCGAAGACGCGCGCGGCGGCGAGGTCAAGATCGGCACGCTGCACTACGATCGCGCGCACCATTCGGGTAACCTGCTCGCGACCACGGACTTGACCGCGTTTACACTGCGCGTGACGGGTGAGCGCGACGGCCAGATCACCGCGCCCAGCGGCGTGCTCCTCGCGGAACGCAGAGTCGTCATCAACTGATCTCGTTTGTCGGAGCGTGCTGAAGCGCGCAAGCAGATGCAACGAAGGGCGCGCGGGCGCGCGCGAGCAAATACAAGGAAGCGACAGCGATGTTAGAAACCTCCGATATCCGCAAGGGCCTCAAGGTGCAGTTCGACGGCGTGCCCTTCGAAGTCGTCTATTTCCAGTTCGTGAAGCCCGGCAAGGGCCAAGCCTTCACGCGCACGAAGCTGCGCAACATGATGACGGGCGCCGTGATCGAGCGCACCTTCAAGAGCGGCGAGAAGCTGGAGAAGGCCGACATGGAAGAGCGCCAGATGCAGTACCTGTATCCGGAGGACAGCTTCTACGTGTTCATGGACACGAGCAGCTACGAACAGATCCGCCTGACCGCGGACCAGCTCGGCGACAACAAGTACTACCTGAGCGATGGTCTGATGTGCTCGGTGCTCTTGTTCAACGAGCGGCCGATCGGCGTCACGCCGCCCAACTTCGTCGAGTTCGAGATCGTCGAGACCGAGCCCGGCTTCAAGGGAGACACTTCGGGCGGCACGACCAAGCCCGCCAAAATCGCCACGGGTCTGGAGATCCAGGTGCCTCTGTTCATCGAGCAGGGCGAGCTGGTGCGCATCGACACGCGCACCGCCGAATACGCCGAGCGCGTGAAGAAGTAGCGACGCGCGCGCCGATGCAGCTCGCCCGCACGCCGCTCGCAGCGCTCGCGGCGCTGGCGCCTGGCTCCACGGTGCAGGTCGCCGGCCGGATCATCGCCCAGTCGGGGCCATCGGCGCGGCTCCGAGACGAGTCTGGGAGTGTGCCGCTGCTGGGAGCGCCTCCCGCGTTGCACGCGCTCGCGCTCGTGACGGGCATCTGGGATGGCCAGAGCATCGCGGTGGACGTGTTCGAGATCGTAGCCCGAGCGCAAGCCGAGCCGCGCGAGCTATGGGAGCTCGCGCAGCGCGGCGATCCAAAGCAGCGCCGGCTCGTCGCGCGCGCACGCATCCTGCGCGAAGTGCGCGCGTTCTTCGAGCAGCGCGGCTTTCTGGAGGTGGAGACGCCGCTCGTCGTGCCGAGCCCCGGCCTCGACCTGCACCTGACCGCGCTCTCGGTGGCGACGGCGGCCGGCGAGCGTTTCCTGATCACGAGCCCCGAGTATCAGATGAAGCGGCTCTTGGCCGGCGGCCTCGAGCGCATCTACCAGGTGACGAAGTGCTTTCGCGCCGACGAGGCGGGCGAACGTCATCAGCCCGAGTTCACGATGCTGGAGTGGTACCGCGCGTTCTCTGGCGTGGACGCGGTCATGCGCGACACGGAGGAGCTGGTCGCGCACGTGGCCACCGTGCTCACGGGCGAGCCCGTGCTCGCGGCCGCCGCCGGTCCGATCGATGTGCGTCCGCCCTGGCTTCGGCTCAGCGTGCGCGACGCGTTCGCGCGCTTCGCCGGCGTGCCGCTCGAGAGCGTGGTCGCGGATGAAGAGCGCTTTTATCGGCTGTTGATCGAGCGCGTCGAGCCAGCGCTGTGCGAGCTGGGGGCGCTGTTTTTGTGCGAGTACCCGGCCTCGATGGCTTCGCTCGCGCGCAAAAAGCCGGGCGATCCCTCGGTGGCCGAGCGTTTCGAGGCCTATGTGGGCGGGCTCGAGCTGTGCAACGGCTTCGGCGAGCTCACGGATCCCGTCGAACAGCGCGCGCGCCTGCTCGCCGATCGAGATGCGCGCAGCCGGCTCGGCCTGCCCGTCTATCCGATCGATGAGCGCTTCCTGGCGGCGCTCGAACAGGGGATGCCCCCGAGCGGCGGCAACGCGCTCGGCTTCGATCGCTTGGTGATGCTCGCGCTCGGGGCGCGCCACATCGAAGAGGTCATCGCGCTGCCGGCGTCCCGTTTGTGAGCGCAAAGTTGTGGGCGGCGGCCCGGCGCTGCTCCTCGAGCACGCGCTCGCGCTCGCGCGCGAGCCGTAGCCGCTCGAGCGCGATGCGGTAGCGGTGGGTGCGATCGAGCTCGATCGCGCGTAGCAGCGCCTGCTGCGCCGAGTCGTAGGCGGCCTGCGTGAGGCCCTCGGGCCCGGGCGCGAACCAGCGCGCGATGCCGAGGTCGTACCAGACGCGCGCCTGCACGCGCCGTTTGGCGCCGCCGATCTCTTGCACCGCCTGCTCCAGCAGGCTGCGCCCTTCGTCCCACGAACCTTGGCGGACGAGCTCGATCGCTCGCTTCGCCGTCGGCTGCGACACCGGCTCGAGCTCGATGCGCGCCTCGCTCTTGATCACGTCGACCGCACGCGTGACCTGCACCGCGAGCTGCTGAAACACGCGCTGGCGCGCCTCGGGCGAGTCGGGCGCGTCCACGACTGCTTGAAAGTGCTCCGTCTGCAGCGCGCGTGCGGTCGGCCCTTCGTACACCGTCAGCGAGGCCTGGCCGAGCACCTGATAAGCGGTCGCGTACACAGGCTGGTAGCTCGTGTAACAGCCCCAATAGTAGTCGCAGAACTGGGTCGGCACGTTTTGCCACTGGCCGTTGACGTCGCTGTGGATCGCGGCCTGGATCAGCACCACGAGCGTATGGGGCAAGATGGCGCCGGACTTGCGCCAGGGTTCGAGCGCGCTGACTTCGACGCGCCGGACCTCATGCTTGCCATCTTGCGCCAGATGCGCGCGCAAGAGCTCGGGCAAGTCGCCCTCGGGCAGCCTGTCGCCGGCCACCAAGATCGACGGAAACGCGCGCACCGGCACGAGCGCGGGATAGAGCACTGGCGCGCTCGCGACGATCGGATGCGCGCAGCCCACGACCGCGAGGGCAGAGAGCAAGACCAAGACGCGCAAAGGCTTACGGCGCAGCACGGCGTACTCCCTCCTTCGCCTCTCGCCAGAGCGCGTCGAGCTGCTCGGGAGTAAGCGCTTCGGCGCCGACCTCGCGCGCGCTCAACCTACGTTCGACCTCGCGCACGCGCTCGCCGAACGTGTCGAGCGTGCGCCGCAGCGCCGCCTCCGGATCGACGCCCTGTTTACGCGCGACGCTCACCGCGGCGAACAACACGTCGCCGAGCTCGCCCTCGATCGCCCGGCTGTCGCCCGACGCGATCGCCGCGTCGAGCTCGCCGAGCTCTTCGTCGAGCTTGGCGCGCGGACCGGCCGCATCAGGCCAGTCGAGCCAGAGGTGGGACGCCTTTTCGCCGACGCGCAGCGCGCGGAGCAGCGCTGGCATCGCGCGCGGCACGCCGTCGAGCACGCCGCGTCCAGCCTTCTCCTGGGCCTTGAGCTCTTCCCAGCGCGCGAGTACGGCCTGACTGTCCGCCGCTTTCTCCTCGCCGAAGACATGTGGATGGCGGCGGATGAGCTTGTCGCAGATCGCGCCGACCACGTCGTCGATGCCGAAGCGGCCGCTCTCCCTCTCCACCAGCGCGCTCTGGAACACGATCTGCAGCAGCAAATCGCCGAGCTCTTCGCGCAGGTGATCGAGATCACCGCGATCGATGGCGTCGACCACTTCGTGCGCCTCTTCGATCACGTAGGGGCGCAAGCTGGCCAAGGTCTGCTCGCGGTCCCACGGGCAGCCGTCGGGCGCGAGCAGCCGGCGCATGATGTCGACGAGCTCGGGCAACCTCTCTCCGCGCTGGGGCATGTGCCTCGATCTTGTACGGAACGCACGGGATGACAAGGCGCAGCGGCTTGTAGGCGCGCGCGCTGCGTGGTACCCGGAGCACGATGTTGCTGTCGGAGCTGCGCGGACAAAACACCGCCGTTCGCACGCTCGAACGCGCCCTCGCCCGGGGCCGCCTGCCCAATGCCTACCTGTTCGCCGGGCCGAGCGGCGTCGGCAAACAAAAAGCCGCGCTCGCGCTGGCCAAAGCGCGGCTGTGCGCGCATCAACCCGGCAAGGGCTGCCACGGCTGCGCCGTGTGCGTGCGTATCGATGCCGGCCACCATCCCGACGTGCGCACATTCGCGCCGCGCGCCGAAGGCAACCGCAACTTGCCCGTCGATACCGTGCGTGAGGAGATTCTCCCGATCGCCCAGTACGCGCCGTTCGAGGGAGCGCAGGCATTCCTGATCTTCCCCGAGGCCGATGTCTCGTTTCCCGAGCAACATCCCGAAGCGGCCAACGCGCTGCTCAAGACCTTGGAGGAGCCGCGCCCCAACGTGTGCTTTATCCTGCTCGCCGAGCGCTCGGAGCGGCTGCTCGTGACGATTCGCTCGCGCTGCCAACGCGTGCGCTTCGGGCCCTTGCCGCCGCTCGTGATCGAGCAGGTCCTCGAGCACCACGAAGTGCCGGTCGCGCAGCGCGAAGCGGCGGCCGCGCTTTGCCAGGGGAGCGCGGATC
>CAZYWR010000594.1:0-1509 GCA_964651185.1 uncultured Polyangiales bacterium | reverse complement strand
AGGGGCTCGGGTGATGTCCGTTCTCGAAGCCCTCGTGAAGCGCGTCCCAAAGGTCGTGACCGCCGAGACAGCCGGTCAGAGTCCACGTACAGAAGACGACTGTACTCATCGTGCGCAAGCGATTCATAAATGGACCTTCCCGTGATGAGGAGCGCGTGCGAAACGAAGATCGGCCGCCGGGAACTCCTCGGTCTTCTCTACGTTGAGCACGCACGTCTCTTCCCAGGTGCGCGGGTGGGCGCCGCGTTCGTGGGCCGGACGCGGATGTGCGCGGCTCGCGTCCGCTCGCGGCGCGTGGGCGCTGCTCGCTTTCGCGCCGACGCAGATCTGCAAGGCTTGCCCCGCATGCGACCGGTCATTTTGGTGCACGGCATTTGGGACAGCGCCCAGCGAATCGGCCCGCTCGCGCGCGGCTTGCGCGCGCGCGGCGTCGGCCCGCTCGCTGCGATCGATCTGGTGCCCGCCTGGGGTTCGAGCCGCCTCGAGCGGCTGGCGACCCAACTCGAGGCCTTCGTGCATGCGACGCTGCAGCAGCACCGCGCGCACACGGCCGACCTGGTCGGCTTCAGCATGGGCGCGCTGGTCGCGCGCGTGTACTTGCAAGAGCTCTCTGGCCACCGCTCGATCCGCACCTTCGTTTCGCTCTCCGGGCCCCAGCGCGGTACCTACACCGCGTACGCGCTGTCCGTGTTCGCCGGCGTGCGGCAGATGCGGCCGGGCAGCGCGCTGCTGCGGCGGCTCGGCGACGACGTCAGCGGGCTCCCGAACGTCTCGGTGCACTGCGTGTACACGCCCTATGACGCGCTGATCGTGCCCGCGACGAGCAGCATCTTGCGCGGAGCCAGGAGCGTGCACCGCGTGCCGGTGGCGCTCCATCGCTGGATGCTGAGCGATGCGCGCGTACACGATTTGGTCGCCACGCTGCTCCAGCAGGGCGACTCGGCCCTCGACGCGGGCGGCGCCGAGCTCACGCTCGGGGAAGCGGACCGGCCTCGCTACGGGTCCAGCTAGCAGCGCACCGCGTCCTCGTGGTAGACGGAGGGATCCTCCGAGAGCGGCCATCTGTGGTGCTCCCAGGCGCGGTGCGTTCCCGGCGAGGGCTCCAGGCGATGGCCGTACTTCCTTACATCTCCCCTCGACGCGTGCTCGATCTGTGCCTGGGCGCGCTGCTGCTCACGTTCGGCTGCTCGCTCCTGATCGATCCCTCGGAGGCTCATCCGAAATGCCAGCGGCTGGATGCTGGTCCTGAGGTCTGTCCGCACGGTTTCGAGTGCCGCGACGGACGCTGTCAGCCGCTCTGTGCGCCGCTCGAGATCTGCAACGACAACCTCGACAACGATTGCGACGGCAAGATCGACGAAATGGACGTCCCGGAGACCTGCGGCGACGGCATCGACAACGACTGCGACGGCAAGATCGACGAGGCGGAAGCCGATGCCGGCGGCAGCGAGATATGTGGAAACGGCAAGGACGACGACTGCGACGGCAAGATCGACGAGGGCTTCGACT
>CAZYWR010000593.1:0-1571 GCA_964651185.1 uncultured Polyangiales bacterium | reverse complement strand
TGGACGAGGCCACGTCGGCGCTCGACGCGGCGACCGAACAAAAACTCAAGCTCGCGCTCGACGAGGTCATGAAAGATCGCACGACGTTCGTGATCGCGCACCGGCTCGCCACCGTGCGCAGCGCGAGCTGCATCCTGGTGTTCGAGCACGGCCGCATCGTCGAGCGCGGCACCTTCGACGAGCTCGCTGCTCGTGGTGGTCCGTTCGCGGAGCTCGCGCGCGCACAGTTCATGAGCACGCCCGGTCACCCGCGCGTCGACGCGTAGTCGCGTCAGATCGAGGGAAGTTCGTCGAGGACCTGAGGCGCGCGCTGTCATCCCGCTCGCCGGGCGCGTGGACGGCGCCGTTCCTGCAAACTCAGCCGTGACATTTGGGTGATCGCGAGCCAATGCATCAGCATGGCAAACGAGAGGCAGCGAGGCCGGGCGAGTACCGCGTCCGCGCGCTCGCGAGGCGCGCCATCGCGCGCCGTGAGCTGGCGCGGTTTTCACGTGTACACGGTGGGCCACTCGACCCATACGCTCGACGAGCTGGTGGCGATGCTGCGCGCGTTTGCGGTCACCATCCTCGTCGATATCCGTACCGTCCCGCGCTCCCGGCACAACCCTCAATTCAACGCGGAGGCGCTGCGCTCTGCGCTGCGCGCGCGTCGGATTCGCTATGTGCATCTCCCCGAGCTCGGCGGCTTGCGTCGGGCGCGCAAGGACTCTCCCAACATGGCATGGCGCAACGCGAGCTTTCGCGGCTACGCCGACTACATGCTGACCGATGACTTCGAAGCAGGGCTCGCGAAGCTGCGCGGGCTCGCGGAGGCCGGCCGTGTCGCGCTGATGTGCGCGGAATCGCTGCCCTGGCGTTGCCACCGCTCGCTCGTCGCCGATGCACTGACGGCGCGCGGCGCGCGCGTGGAGCACATCGCCAGCGCGCGTCGCGCGAACGTGCATCGCCTCACACCTTTCGCAAAGATCGAAGGCGCGCACGTCACGTACCCGAGCGAGGAGACGGGACGGCTCGCGACGAGGGCACCGTTCGATCTCGAGGCCACCGTGCGCGTGCTCCAACGCCGTCCGACGAGTCTGGTCGACATTTGGGAGGGCGAACGATATCGGCGCGTGCTCTCCACGCCGGACGGTCACGCCCTGGTCGAAGTGGTGAATCGAGGTGGCATCGACCATCCTGACGTTCGCTTCGATGTGCTCGCCGGGGCCGCGTCCGGCGCGGCGCGCGGCGCGCTCGAGCCGGCGTTGCGCCGTATACTAGGCCTCGACATAGACCCAGAGCCGTTGTGGGAACGCAGCGCGGCCGAGCCGCGGCTCGCGCGCACGGCACACGCGCTCCGCGGCATGCGACCTCCGCGGTTCGCCGGATTGTTCGAGGCGTTCGCGAACGTGGTGCCGTTTCAGCAGGTGAGTTTGGATTCAGGCGTAGCCACGGTGCGGCGCTTGGTCGAGCACTTCGGCGACAGCATTGCGTACGCGGGCCGCCGCTACCACGCCTTTCCCGACGCGCACGCGATTGCGCCGGCGAACCTCAGAGAGCTCCGTGCGTGTGGCCTCAGTCGCGCGAAAGCC
>CAZYWR010000592.1:0-3495 GCA_964651185.1 uncultured Polyangiales bacterium | reverse complement strand
GGCCGCGGCCTTGGCGTCGGTCTGCTTTTGCTTCGCGTAGTCGAGGGCAGCCTGCGCCTTGGTCACCGCCTCCTGCGCGCGCGCCACGGCCACGGGATCGGCTTCTTTCGACTTGGTGTTCGGCGCCGCGGCTTTTTGCGGGGCGGGCGCGGCTGGCTTCTCTGCCGGCGCGGCAGGGGCTGCGCCTGTGGCGCCCGCAGGCGCGCCCGTCTTCGCGGCAGCGGCGAGGCGCGCTTGGGCGCCGTCGAGCGCCTTTTGCGCGTTCTGTACGACCAGGTCCGCCGATTTCGCGGCGCGCTCGGCGCTTTGCTTTTCTGTATTCGCCCTGCGCTCGAGCGCCTTCAGTCCGGTCGCCGCGCCCTGGGCCTCCTTGGCGGCCTGCTTCGCCTGCTCCGCCGCATCGATGGAGGCCTTGGCCGACGCAGCCAGCGCTGCTTCACCGGCCGTCACCGCTTCGGCCGCGTGCTCCACGGCCACGCCCTTTTCGCCTGCCGCTGCCAGCTCGCTCTCGGCCTTCTGCAGGTGCTCGAGACCTTTCACGGGGGTCCCCGGCTTGGCGGCGCGATTGGCGGCGTCGAATTGCTTCTGATGCGCCTTGCCCGCGGCGAGCGTTTGGCTGAGCTCCTTGCGTCCTTTGGTCAAGGCTTCGCGCTGCAGCTTCAGCTCGGACGCGTTCTTCTCTGCCGCCTCGCGCTTCGAGGCCGCCGTGCTCGCGGCCTCTTTGGCCTTGGCGCTGGCGCCGACCGCCACCTGTTGCAGCTCGCTCGGGCTCGAGGCGTTCGCGCTCGGGGCGGCCGCCGCGGGCTTCGCGGCCGGGGCCGCCGGCGCAGCTCCGGCCTTCGCGGGCTCTGCCTTGGGCTCTGCCTGCGCGTAGCCGCCGAGGGCCAAGATGAGCCCCGCGAGCGCAACGATGCTGGTTCCGATTCGTCGCATGATTTCTCCTCCTCCAAGCGAGCTTCTTCACGGGCCTCAGACAGCCTGGTGCCCGAGCGCCCTCCCCCCAGCGGGACGCGCTCCGGCCGGAAGGCTACCCCTTCTCGTGAGATTTTCGCTCTGGTTTCGTGCATCGGTCCGAACGACGCCAGTTTTCCGCGTGCGGCACGGCACTCGGCGTCGCGGTGCGCCGGCCGGAAAGCCCCCGGCTGCTACCTTTGGCGCTGATGGCGGAAGTGTCGATGGGTGGAAGCGAAGCGGTGCGCCCCAGCTTACTGCGCGGGCTCTGGAACAAGTACGGGCTGATCGTGGTCGGCAACGTGGTGTTCTTTGCGCTCCTGTACTTCGTTCAGTATCGGCCCAACAGCATGGACAGCCGCGCGAGCGAGCTGTTGCTCTTGGCGCAACGCGAAGAAGCCGAGCGCCGGCTCGAGGCCGCCGAGTCCATTTACGGCAAGATCCTCGCGGATTACGGCGATTCGGCCTCGGGCGCGATCGCGCGCGAGCGGCTGCCCAAGGTGCTGGCGCTGGCCAAGAAGAAGCGCGAGACGCAGGCGCCGCTGCCGGCGGCGTGCGCGCCCGAAATCAAGATCAACGAGCTGCTCGAAGCCAAACCGAGCTTCTATCTCGCCGAGCTGGTCGCCGGTCACTACCCCGAGGTGCAGGCGCCGGAGCGCGAGCGCTACTTCAGCGTGCTCGACGGCTACGTCTGGCTAGCGCTCAATCGCGACAAAGTGCCGCTCGACAAGCTGAGGAAGAGCCCGTTTTTCAAGGCCGAGGAGCTGCAGCGCCGCTACTTCGCGCTGGCGGCCAGCGCGCGCTTCGAGCCTGATTGGCTCTACGATGACTTCAAGGTCAAAAATCGCGGCTACTTCACGCTGCACAACGTCGTGATCGAGCTGACGGCGCGGCAAGGAGATCGCAGCGAGCAGGCGAGTGTGCGCGTCGCGGAGCTCGCGCCCGATGCAGAGACCGACGTGCTCGAGCTCAACGTCGCAAAGGAAGGCGGCGAGGTTTACATCAAGGGCGCCATCACCGCCGACGAGGGAAAAGCCACCTGGGAGCAGCGACTGTAGCGAAGCGAGCACCCCTCGCAGCGGCTGCCCAAGTCGCTATCGGCGTGATGCGGTCTGCGCGGCGTGGCTTCGGTTTTGGCGTGCGCTTTCCTGCAGCGCTCGCGGCGAGGGTCAGCGACCGCCGGCCGCCATCTGCTTCGCGAAGGCCTTGGAGCGCTTCTTCAGCTCGGCCTCAGGCACGTTTTCGATGCGCGAGGCCACGCCCCAGAGATTGCCCTGCGGGTCGGTGATGCGGCCGAAGCGATCGCCCCAGAACATATCCTGCGGCGCATCGAGCACCGTGGCGCCGGCTTTGACCGCTTTGGCGATGGTCTTGTCGACGTTCGGCACGTACAGGAACAAGCTGCCCACGCGCGCGGGCTCCTGCATCGCGTCGTTGATCATGAGCAGGGAGTCTTCGATCACGACCTCCGAGTGCATGATTTTGCCCCCCGGCCCTGTCATCTTCGACTTCACTTTCGCGCCGAACGCCTTTTTGCAGAACGCGATGGTGGCGCCGGCATCGGCCTGATGGAGCGTGGGAGTCACCGTGCGATAGCCCCTGGGCACGGGGTTGACCTTCTTCTTTGCCTTCTTGGTCGCCTTTTTGGTGGCCATGAGACCTCCTAGAGCGGGATGGCGCTGCCGCGCCACATCCCAACGCACGGGACACTAGCTGAAACGACCTGACGCGCCGAATTCGTGAAGTCGCGTCCGCGCAACTAACCGCGCTCGCCAAGCCGTCGCGGACGTCGCCGAGCCGCTACGAGACGCAAGGCTCTTCCTGTAGTATCCGCGTCCGTACGCAAAAGAGGGCCCCCTGCACATGCCGCGCACCTCGGCTCCGATCCTCGACCGTCTGCCTCGCGCCCAGCTCGACGCCGTGATCGCCCGGGTCGAGCGCGAGGGCGCTGCGTCGGTGCGCGCGCTCGGGCTCGCCAAGCTCGAGCGCGGCGCCGAGGCGGAGCTGCTCGCCGCGCTCGGACGCGCCGGGCTCGAGCACACCGGCCAAGCGATACGCGTCCCGCTGCGTCAGCAGGTGCGCGAGTTGGTGGCACGAGCTGGCGATGCTGGCATCAGCGCCGCCGCGCTCGCGCGCGCGGTGAAGGGCGCGCGCAGCGCGGCCGAGGTGCGACTCGCGATCGGCGCGCTCATCGCCGATGGCGTGCTCGTGCTCGTGGTCGACCCGCGCGGCCGAGACGCGAGGGACGAGCGCAGAGGAGACGTGACCGCGGCGCGCCAGCGGAATACCGCCCGGCAGGACGGCGCGCAGCCGCGAAGCGCGGGAGAGCGCGACGCAGATCGGATCGCGCGAGGCGCGGCGAACCAACAGGGCGGCGAAGCCCGTGAGCCGAGCAGCGGGGACGGGCGTGTGCCTCGCCTCCGCCTGCGCGGAGCCCAGGTCCTCGCGGACGCGGAGCTCGACCGGCTGGCCGCGCTCGCGCAACGACTGGGCGCGCTGGCGAAGGCGACCCAACCTGCGAGCGGAAAGCCGCGGCCGAGCGTG
>CAZYWR010000591.1:0-2537 GCA_964651185.1 uncultured Polyangiales bacterium | reverse complement strand
CGTCGAGCGCGCGCATCGCGCGCGACCAGGCCTCGTAATCGCGCAGATCTTCGGGCGTGCCCCACTGATAGAAATGATCGAGCTCGTAGACGCCGACCTCGCCGCCCTGCTCGATCAGCTCCTGCACCACCATGCTCACGTAAAACTCGCCGTTCACGCGCGCGCCGCTCGCCAGCAGCTCGCGCGACAAGCGCAGCAGGTCGCGCCCGCGCCGGAACCAGTACAAGCCCGCCGACGCGTATTCGTCGAACTTGTTGGGCGTGAAGTGGTGCTTCTCGCGGATCTCGATCACGCGGTCGCCCTCGTTGCGCATGTACGCGTAGAGCGTGGGGCCGAGCGAGTGGGGATGAAAGCCGCGATACGCCGACATCGCACCGTCCCACTTCTTCTCCGCGAGCCAGCGCGCGAAGTCCGGGAACGACCAGTCCACGCCGAAGTCGCAGTAGTTCAAGCACACGTCTTCGTCGTCCGGGATCTCGCCGGCGCAGGCGAGCACGCTCTGCACCGGACCGTCTTTGTGCGGCTCCATCACGACGATGCGCGCATCCGGCCGCAAGCGCCGCAACACCGCGAGCACCTCGGTGGTCTCGGCGTGCGTGCGGTTGACGCCGAACAGGTAGCGCAAGCCGCGGTCTTTCGGGAACGCGTCGAGCACGCGCTCGATCATCGGCACGCCGTCGACGGGAATGAGCGGCTTGGGTTGCGTGTAGCCGGCGCGCAGATAGCGATCGCCGGTGCCAGCCATCGGAATGAAAACGAGCACTGTCTCTCCTCGTGCCAGGAAGCCGAGCCGCGCGACGCATCGAGCCCGCGCGTAGCGGGGTTGGGGGGACGAGCGCTACGGCTGGCCGGGCGCGTTCAGACGGATCCTGTACTGCTCGGACGGCATGCTGAGAATGTGAGCCGGCTCATCGGCGGGCAAATAGCTCGCGACGCCGCGCGCGCAGAGCGCGTCTTCGAGCCAATCGTGCGCGGCCGCCACCTCGCAGGTCTGCCGCAGCTGCGCCGGCGAACGGGCGATCGCCGCGCGTGCACCGCCCGCATCCACGAGCACGCAGGCGCGGCCTACCTGGGCCAAGGCGCGCGCGGCGGCGCGGGCCGGATCCGCCAGGCGATCGACGAGCACGACGCTCGCGCACACGGGCGCGTCCGGGAACAAGTAGAGCGGCGGATCGAGCTCGCGCGGTGCGCGCGCCGGGAGCGCCCGAAACACGCCGCCCTCCACCACGCCTTCGGCGGCTTCTAGGTACGCCTCGACCACAGGCTCGAACGCACACAGCGCCCCCTCCTGCTCGGCGCGCGCGCGCGCGGCGTCATCGAACTGCTGCGTAAGCTCGATGGCGCGCGCCGCGCTCTCGGCGTAGGCGACGATGCCGTGCGAGCGCAGCACGCATACGCGCTCGTCGCGCGCTTCGCCGAGCGCTTCGCGCACCGCCACGGCTACGCCGCGTCCGGGCCGCACGTACGGGATCGCGAGCGCGCCCGGCAACAGCTGATCGACCTCGCGCGCGAACGGCGCCGTGGAACAGGCGTACAGCAGCGCGCCGAGCGCGTGCGTATGGGCGACCACGCGGCCGCCGAGCGCGTGGAAGTAGGTCTCGAGCGAGGGGCGCGGCGAGCGGGCGAACAGCTCGCGATCGGCCGCGTCGTCACCGTCGAGCGCGCGACGCGCGAGCGCGCGCGCGACCTTCGCGTGTCCGGTCGGCCCCGCGACCTCTGCGAAGCGGGTGCCGCTCGCCTTGACCCAGAGCTCGCCGCCGACCTTGACCGAGCAGTTGCCGCCTGGCCCTTGCACCCAGCGCAGCCCCCCGAGCGCGCGTCCCATCGCCGCCAAGTCTGCGAGCGCGCCGTCGCCGCTCGCGCCGCCGGCTTCGCGCGCGCTTTGATCCGCGCGTACGTTCATGGCAGCGCCCCGAGCTCCCGCCCGATCTCGATCAGCGTCATGCCGTTCTCCTGTCCGGGTTCGCTGCCGCGCGCGTGCAGAAACGGCAGACCGAGCGCGCGTGCGCCGCCGCCGTCTTTGCGCTCGTCATCGCCCACCACGACGCACTGCTCGCGCGCGACGCCGAGCCGCGCGATCGCCAGCTCGAAGGCGTCGGTGGCCGGCTTGTCGTACGCGACCTCCTCACTCACCACCACGGCGTCCACCAGCTCGAACAGCCCGAAGGCTTCGAGCTTCCACAGCTGCACCTCGAGCACCAGGTCGGTGACGATCGCGATCTTGTGACCGAGCGCGCGCCAACCGCTGAGCAGCTCGCGTGCACCCGCGCGCAGGGTCGCCAGGGCGAGATACTCGCGCCAGAACGTGCGCTCCCAGGCGCGCACGTGTGCGATCGCTCCGGGCACGCCGCACGCATGCGCGAGCTCATGCAGATAGAGCAGCCGCGAGTGCGCCGAGCCGCGCGCGCCGACCCGCGCCTTCACGCGCCGGCGTGCCTCGTCGTAGAGCCGCTCCGCGTCCGCGCGCGCGAGGCCGGTGTCGCGTGCGACCTGCGCCAGCGCGGCCGCGCGGGCGCGCTGTTCGGTCGGTTGGTAGT
>CAZYWR010000590.1:0-1692 GCA_964651185.1 uncultured Polyangiales bacterium | reverse complement strand
GCCGCCGCGGCGCGCGCGCTCGCGAGCTCCCGCGCGGCGGCCCTGCACCGGGCTGGCGATCACACGAATCGTCGCTCCCCCCCGGCTCCGAAATCTCCGTGCCGAACGCGTCGATCGCGAGCTCGAGCGAAGGCGCGTCGGAGCCCAGCGCGCGCCTGCGCTCGATCAGCGTGCGTCCGGCCAAGGCGCGCACCCACGTCCCGACCTCGCCCGAAGTCGCGTAGACGCCTTCTTGGAGCGCCGCATCGCGCAGCTCGCGCGCCAGCGCGAGCGCGCTTTCGTGGCGTTGATCGGGATTGCGGGCGAGCGCGCGCAGACAGATCGCGTCGAAGCAGCGCGGCGGTTTCAGCCCCACCTCGCTCGGTTTGGGCACGTGGCGCTCGAGCACGGCGCGACGGATCAAATCGGGCGTCTCGGCGTGGAACAGGCGCTCGCCGGTGAGCGCCTCCCAAAGCGTGATCCCCACCACGAACAGGTCGCTGCGCGCGTCCGCGACGTCCGGCCAGAGCAGCTGCTCCGGCGCCATGTACGCGGCGCGGAGCCGGCTCGTGCGCAGGCTCGACGGCAGCAAACCGCGCGCGGAGACCTGACTGAAGTCAGCGAGGCGCGCCGTCCCATCGATGCCGATCAAGATGTGCCGCGCGCACGGCGCTTGGTGCACCATCGAGAGCGGCTCGCCGAGCTCGTCGAGGGCGGTGTGCATGGCGTGGAGACCGTGCAGCGCATCCACGATCGGCGGCAAAACATACCGAGCGTGACGCTCCTTACCAGCCCGGTTCAGCAAGTCCTCGAGATCGGCCCCCTCGACGTAGTCCATGACCAGGTGGCAGCCGGACTCGGTCCCGACGTCGATCACGTCGACGATATTGGCGTGGCGCACCCCGGCGCTCAGCCGCGCCGCATCGAGCAAGATCTGCGCGCCGCGCGCCTGATCGGCGACCGTCGGGTTGAGGCGCTTGATCGCCGCCAGGCGCGAGAAGCCGAGCGCGCCACGCTTTTGCGCGAGGTAGACATGGGTCAGCTCGGCGCGGGCGATGGTCGCGATCACGGTGTACGAGCCGATCAGCTCAGGGCTCCGCTCGCGCTGTCCGGGCGTCTGTCGCTCGCTTTTTTCCAACGGAAAACTCCTCGATGGGGGGCGCGCGGATGCATCGGGCGCGCGGCGGTCGCGCGCGAGCAGTACGGAACTCGTTCGCGACCTGCGGCAGCTTTGCAGACTGCCGCGAGCCGGACAAGGAAGGTTCAGCGTACCTCAGGTGGCACGCGATCCGCACCATCGGCGGGCGCGCGGGGGCGCGTTTTTCGGAGCGCTGCTCCTCGTGGCCACGACGCGCTGTCGCGCCCGGCGAACGCGCCGCGAGCTCGCGCGAGCCCGGGCCGCGCGCGTGCGCTATGGACCCGGCCGTGCAGCTCGCGAGCTCGACCATCGCAGTGACCGGCGCGACCGGTTTTCTCGGCGGCTACTTGGTGGAGGGCCTATGCGCGCGCGGTGCGCAGGTGGTGGCGGTGGTGCGCGATCGGGAAAAGGCGGCCCGCCGCTTCGGGCCCGAGGTCGCCATTCGTGTGGCCGATCTCGCCGATCCGAGCGCGCTGGCGGCCGCCTTTGCCGGAACGGACGCGGTCATCTCGAACGCGGCGGTGATCTCGTTTCGCAGCGCGCAGCTGACCATGCGCACCAACGTGGAAGGCACG
>CAZYWR010000589.1:0-2284 GCA_964651185.1 uncultured Polyangiales bacterium | reverse complement strand
GGTCTGGATCGAGTCGACCACGAGCGCGCGCGGTGGCTCGCGGGCGACGGCGGCGAGCACGTCTTCGAGCTCCGTCGTCGCGAGCACGTGTACGTCCGCGACGCGCGGCTCACGCAAGCGCTCCGCGCGCAGCGCGACTTGCGCGCACGACTCTTCGCCCGTGACGTACAGGACCGGAATGCCGCGCGCAGCGAGCCCCGCGAGCGCCTGCAAGAGCAGGGACGACTTGCCGATGCCCGGATCTCCTCCGACGAGCACCACGCCGCCGGCGACCAGCCCGCCACCCAGCACGCGATCGAGCTCGCCGATCCCGGTCTCGAGGCGCCGCGCCGGATCGGGTGCGATCTCGGACAAGCGCACGCCCGCCACGCCGGATCCGGATGGGGCGTCGCTCGTGCGCGCGCGCGCGCTCAAACGCGTGCCCTGCGTGGCCGGGTCGCGCTCCTCGCTCAGGCTGTTCCAAGCGTTGCATGCTGGGCAGCGCCCCAGCCAGCGCGGCGCGACTCCGCCGCACTCTGCGCAGACGTAGACGGTCTTTGCCTTGGCCATGTTCCCGTATCGGCGTTTCGCGCGCCCGGTTTCGCGCTCAAAACGCGATTCCGGCCACTCCGCGCAAGATCATCGCGTTCTTGGTCTTCGGCGCACCGTCGAAGTCGTAGCCGAGCCCCGCGAACGGGAAGAGCACCCCCCACTGGACGAGCCCGTAGAAGCCGTCAAGCAGACTCGGCCCATCTTCGCTGCGGTAGTAGAGCGACACATCGAGCTCGAGCCCGAGGTTACCGTCGTGACCCCAGGTCTGGTTGGGGGCGGACGCTCGGCTGTAGACGGCATCGATACGCCCACCGGCGAGCTGGCCGTAAGGATCGCGGATGAAGTCGTAGCTCAAGCCCGGCTTGAAGTAGTACGCGCCCGCGACGCGCCGCATGACCGTGCGCCAGAGGATGAGATCGATGCGGTAGTCGGGATGGAACTGATACGTGGAGATCGTCCGATTGCCGACGTTCGTACCGTTTGTGCGCTGGAAGCTCGGATCATTGGTGGCAGCGAGGCCGTACGCATTCGGATCTCCGCTGGCAAAGCCCGAAAAGAAGTAGAGGCCGAGCCGCTCGTCGAACAACCGATATTCAGCCTCGAGCGCGGCACCCAGTTCGCGAAACTTGCACGATCCGGTCGTCACGCGCGTGCTACTCGTCGTAGATCCTGGCGGGGACGAATCCTCGATCGCGCTCTGATACGTCGTACCTCCGGTCCCGTTAGGGAAGATGAGCTGCGGACAACTGCCCTGCGTCTTGCCCGCGACCATCACTGCTTCGAGCTCGATCCGCAATCCCTCCCAGAGCAACTGAAGCCACAAGTCCGGCACGAACTGGCTCTGATTCAGGCGCTGGTATCGGTCTATGGCGCCTTCAGCCAGCGGCGGATTGCTGACGACGGGTTTCAAGAACTGCTTGCGAAAGACGAAGTAAACGCCGTAGTTGAAGACGGACTCGCCGCGCGCGAGCGCGCTCTGCTGGACATCCTCGTCGAGTTTGTGCGCCGCGGACATCGTCAACGCATAAAGGTCGTCGAGCTGAGCGCGATCGACGGGCGTACCCGAGGGGGAGTCGAGCCGGCCGAGAACCTTGCCCTGGCTCGCCCAGTCATAGGCGCCCATCAGGTAAAAGCCCGCGAGGTTGGTGATGCCCATCACGCGATCGACGTCCGAGGAGAAGTCGGAGTCGATGCCGTAGCGATCGCCGCCATTGTCGAGGATGCCGAGCCCCCAATCGGCGGCCATGCGCCCGAAGCGCAGCTCGCCGATGTCGCGGTTGCGGGCTTCGCCCCACATGCGGCGTGCCCGGATCGCGCTCGAGGCATCGGTCACGTTTGCAGGCTGATAGCCGGGACCGTAACCCAACGTGCCCAGCCCCACGTTGTCGAACACGTCGATCCACGCCTTCACGCGCACGTCGTCGCTGAGATGGATCTCGGGTTTGAGGCGCAAGCGCATGTCGCCGCCCGCCTGCGCGTGCTTGCCGCAACGCCCATCCGATCCGGGCGAGTTCCCGCATCCGCCCTGGACTGGTGGGTTGGTCGAGCCTGTCTGCGCCCAATCCGTCGAGTCGTCGGGCGTGAAGTACGCGAAAGGATCGTAGTTCGCGTTGGGAGCTGCCATCGTGTTCATCGGATTCGGCACACGCAAACGATCGTACGCCGGATGATGACCGAGCCCGCCGTTGCGCAAGTACGTCGAGCGAAGGCGCATGTAGCCGTGCAGGTGGAACACGGTCTCTGACAAACCCCA
>CAZYWR010000588.1:0-1834 GCA_964651185.1 uncultured Polyangiales bacterium | reverse complement strand
TCGCCCGCTCGCTCATCTCGGCCGCCTCTTTGTCGAGCTTCTCGGCGGCGTCCTTGAGTTTGTCCTTCGCCGCTTCCGCGCGCGCCTTGGCGCGCTCTGCTCCGGCTTTCACGTCGTCCTTCAGTTGGTCCTTCGCCGCCTCGGCCTGTTGCACCTTCTCCTTGCTGCAAGCAGCGAACGACAGCACAGCCAAGAGCAGCGCCCATCTCGGTCTCATGCACGCCTCCTCGGCCCCCAGCCTGCCAGCTTCTGGCATGCCCACAAGCATCGCCTTTTGCCCTTGCCGGCGCGCGCGCGGGCTCCACCTGGGAGACAGCTCATGGCGCGGATCCAGCTGCTGATCGCGGACGTCGACGGAACCCTGGTCACGGGAGCCAAGGTTCTGACCGCGCAAGCGCGGGACGCTGTCGCACGCACGCGCCGCGCTGGAATCGAGTTTGCCATCACCAGCGGTCGGCCGCCGCGCGGCATGTCGATGCTGGTGGAACCGCTCGGGCTCAACACGCCGATCGCCGCGTTCAACGGCGGCATGTTCGTTCAGCCGGACCTCACCACGGTCATCGAGCAGCACACGTTGCCCGGCGCCGCGGCCGGTGAAGTGGTCGACTATCTGCTGCGGGCCGGCCTGGACGTATGGGTGTATCGGGGGACCGAGTGGTTCGTCCGCGATCGCGACGCACCCCACGTCGCGCGCGAACAGGCGACCGTGCAATTCGCGCCCAGCATTGCCCGCGATCTCCACGGCGTGCTCGAAGGAGCCGTCAAGGTGGTGGGCGTGAGCGACCAGCACGCGCTGGTCGAGCGCTGCGAGGGCGCGCTCCAGCGACGTCTGCGCGGGCACGCGTCGGCGGCGCGTTCGCAACCGTATTACCTCGATGTCACGCATCCCGAGGCCAACAAGGGCAACGTGGTGCGCGTGCTCGCGCGCACCCTGCAGATTCCGCCCGAGCACATCGCGACGATCGGAGACATGCCCAACGACGTGCTGATGTTCCATGTGTCCGGCATGAGCATCGCGATGGGCAACGCTAGCGCCGACGTGCGGCAGGCTGCCCACTACGTCGCGATGTCGAACGAGCAGGAAGGTTTCGCCAACGCCGTCGATCAGTTCGTGCTCGGCGCGCCGCGAGGCGCTGGGTGAGCGCGAGGCGGTCACGTTGCGTACGGCCCTACGACCTGGCTCCTAGGGTGTCAGGCGGCCCGCGCGCTCGGCGGCCCGTTGTGCTTGGTGCGCGGCGAGCTCATCGACCAAGACGCGCTCGTTTTCCGAGTAATCGATGGGCACGGACAATATGTGCACGCCGCCCGCGCTCAACGCGTCGCGCAGTGCAGGCAAGAGCTCGTCGGTGGCGCGGATGCGCCGGCCGCGCGCACCGTACGCCTCGGCGTACTTGACGAAATCCGGATTGCCGAAGGCGAGGCCGAACGCCGGCAAGCCGACGGCGGCTTGCTTCCAGCGGATCATCCCGTATCCGCCATCTTCGAGGATCGCGATCACCAGGTTCAGCTTGAGGCGCACGGCGGTCTCGAGCTCTTGCGAGTTCATCATGAAGCCGCCGTCGCCGCACACCGCGATCACCTTGCGCTCCGGGGCCATGAGCGCGGCCATCATCGCGGACGGAAGCCCCGCGCCCATGGTCGCGAGCGCGTTGTCGAGCAGGATGGTGTTGGCGAGATGCGTGCGGTAGCCCCGCGCGAACCAGATCTTGTACATGCCATTGTCGAGCGCGACGATGCCATCGTCGGGCAAGGCCTGCCGCACATCGCGGACGACGCGCTGCGGGATCGGCGGGAAACGCTCGTCGTTCGCGCCCTCCGCAACGTGGCGTAAGAT
>CAZYWR010000587.1:0-4422 GCA_964651185.1 uncultured Polyangiales bacterium | reverse complement strand
GCGTGTCGAAGAAAACCGACTTCGTCGTTGCGGGCGAGGAGGCGGGCAGCAAGCTCGAGAAAGCGAAAGAGCTCGGCGTGTGCGTGATCGACGAAGCGGAGCTTTTGCGCATGCTCGGCGGTTAAGGTGGATTCAGCGCGGTCGTCGCGAGGGGGCGCGGGGCGACGACACGACCATACGCTTGACTGGTCTGAACCATACGTCGATCCTTATCGCGTGGGCGAGCCGGTGAAAAAGGTCACGGCCAATATCCCCGCCAGGCTGCTGGAGCGGGCGCAGGAGACCACAGGCCTCGGGATCACTGAAACGCTCGTCGCTGGCCTCGAGGAGCTGGAGAGAAGCCGCAAGCGCACCGCGCTCAGGGGGTTACGCGGTCGCATCCGCTTCGAGCTCGATCTCGAAAAAACGCGGCGATGATCCTGGTCGACACCTCGGCCTGGATCGAATTCTTTCGCGGCCGCGGCGCGGTCGCCGGAGCGGTCGACGACGCGCTCAGGACGAACGAAGCCTCGTTGTGCGGGCCCATCGAAGCAGAGCTGCGCCGCGGACTCCGCGACGCGCGAGAGCGGCAGCGCGTCCTCCCGCTCTTGGAGGGCTGTCACATGCTGGATCAGCCGGCGGCACTGTGGATGGAAGCAGGCGATCTCGCCTTCGCTCTACGTCGCCATGGGGTAACACCCAAGACCCTGGATTGGCTCATCGCTTCCTACGCGCTCAGCCACGGGGTTGCCCTGCTGACGACCGACAAAGACTTCGCCGCGATGGCGCGCGCGGGCGTGCCGCTCGTGCTGGTGCGCGTGCGGGGCGGGTAAGGCGGGGAAGCGCGGCCGGCAGGCTATAGTCTCGCGTCATGAGCCTCAAGCCGGACGCTGCGCACTCGCGGGGCACGATCATCTTCTTCAGCGCAGTGCTGGCGGCGGCGCTCGCGTCGTTCGCCTGGGTGCTGCGCGACTTCTTTTCCGACCTCGTGCTCGGCTTCTTGATCTCCGGCACCGTGCGCCCGCTCTACCTGCGCGCGCTCAAGCGCCTGCGCGGCCGCCGCATGCTCGCGGCCGCGCTCGTCACGCTGTTGATCACGGTGGCGATCGCGGTACCAGCCGCGCTGCTCATCACCAGCCTGTCGCGGCAAGCCGCGGCGGCCTACCAAATCATGCACGACGCGCTGATGGACGAGAGCGGGGACCAGGGGCTGCACCCGGACGGCTGGTTCGGCGCGCGTGCGCGCTCCGTCTTCGAGCTGCTCGGGCTCGAGTACAGCGCCGCGGCGATCCGTGGGTTCGCGCTCGACACGGCCCGCTCCATCGCGGGCTACCTGACCAGTCAGCTCAACGCGGTGGTCACCAACGTGATCCGCGCGGTCTATCACTTCGCGCTGCTCTTGATCATCGTCTTTTACGGTCTGGTGGACGGGCCGGCGCTCAAGCGTCGTGTCTTCGCGCTCTCGCCGTTGCCGGATGACGAGGAAGAGATCATCGTGCGCAAATTCAAAGACGTCGGCGCCGCGATCCTGTTCGGCAGCGGCTCAGCGGCCGCGCTTCAAGGCACGCTCGGGGGCCTCGCCATGTGGGTCGCGGGCATCCCTTCGCCGCTGTTCTGGGGTGCGGTCGTCGCGATCTGCGCGTTCATGCCCGTGGTGGGTACGAGCCTCGTGTTCGTGCCCGCGGCGGGTTATCTGCTGTTCCGCGACCGCTGGGTCGCGGCACTCTCGTTCCTGCTCTTTTGCGGCTTCCAAGCGCTGATCGTCGACAACTTCGTGACCCCGCGTTTGGTCGGCGGGCGCATGCAAATGCACAACCTGTTGGTGTTCCTCGCGCTGGTCGGAGGCATCTCGAGCTTCGGCATGGGCGGCCTCGTGTACGGGCCGTTGCTCGCGGCGTTCTTGCTCACGGTGCTCGATCTATACGAGCGCGTCTACCGCGAGCGCATGTTCGCGCTCTGAGCCGCGCCGTGCATACGCGTGTCGCGGTCGGCACAGGCGAGCGCGGCGCTCCTTAGCCCCAATGACGCCCCGGTCGCGCTCAGCACGGCGATGCCGAGCGCGATCGAGCGCAACAGACGTGTTCTCGTAGCGCAACGAAACACCCGTCGTGCGCTCGGGCCGCGCCATACGGCAGGGTCATGACGGGGTTGTGCTGGTACTCTTATCGTAGTCGGTCAGGAAATTGCGCAGCAGAAGCGCGTCGCCCATGGGCGGCCGACGACACCGAGATCGGCATTGCCTCCTCCGGCTCGGCAAGCGTCGTGAAAGCGTAAGACGCGTGCTCGGAACAGACGCTCCTGCGCGTCGCCGGGCCGCTGATCATAGAATTCGCCATATTTCTAGGCATTTAGTGAGAACCAGCGGCGGCACGATTCACTCGCACAAATACGACTGATTCTCATTTTCAATTTGATTGGGCAGTGACAGCGGGCCGTGTCGAGACTCGCCGGCGCATTCCACAGCGGTGATCGTGCATGCGCCTTCCCGCGCGCGTGCTGGGTGATCGTGCTCCGCTCGCGGGCGAGCATGCACCACTGCGCTACGCGGCATGCTCGCGGTCGAGCTCACTCGCATTCGTATGGCGCGGCCGGATCTTTGTCGGCTCGCACCGACCATCCCACTGTAGATGTCTCAGCACGCCTTAATCGTCGGCGCACACGCAGTAGAAGCGTGGTGATCTGCAAAACCCTCCGTGTATATTGCGCCATGCTTTTGAGCTTAGAAGGGAACGCGCGAGTCATCTCGGCGTGCGTTCGCAAGTGCGCGAGCGCGTGGCCACGGCAGAGCTTCCTGACGGGACTGCTGCTGTTCTCCGCATGCGCCGAGGCTCCGCTGGTCGACAACCACCTTTCGGCGACGGACGCCTCCTCCTCTTCGCACAGCTCGAAGTCGGACAAAGACGCCGGTGCGACCGAAGAAGAGGAACCTTCCTCGTCGGACGACGACGGCGACGACGATGTTGAGGCCGATGATGGGAGCGACGAACCTGCAGCGACGCCACCCAGCAATCCCACCACGACACGCGGAGCCGTGAATGGTGGTAGCCGCGATGGCGGCACCGCAAGCCCGGCGCCGGGCGCAGACTCCGCAGGCTCGTCGTGGTGGACGAGCTTGTTCCCTACAGCCGGCACCGGATCGACGAGCCCGACCACGACGAGCCCGACCACGAGCCGCGACGCAGGCACGAAGACGACGACCAGCAGCACGGGCAGCGTCGGCGCGACATGCGCGACGACGCCCGCCTACCCGACCGCGACTGCATGCGCACAGTGCATCTGCACGAAGTGCTCCACGCAGGTGGCGACTTGTTACGCGAGCGGAGAAACGACCAAGGACCAGCAGTGCGCTCAGATCGAGGCCTGCGCCGAACAAAACCACTGCGTGGGCGACGCCTGTTACTGCGGCAGCGATCTCTTGTGCTTGGCGCCCACTGGCCCGTGTGTCTCGGCGATCCAAACCGCGGCTGGAAGCACCGACTCACTCGACGTCTCGAGCGCCAAGAGCGATCCGCAAAGCCCGGTCAGCCGTGCGAGTGACCTGACCACCTGCGCGAGCAGCAGTTGCAGCCAGGAGTGCGGCTTCTAACCAGCGATCCGTCGGAGCGCACGCGGTGAACCCGCAGGTCTAATTCCGGGAACGTCTGCAGACCCACGTTCGCGGGTCCAGCATCCGCACTTTGGCGGCGGCGGACAACGCTCCATGCTCGTCGTCCAAGACGAGGCCGCGGCTCGATCCGCTGCGACATCTGCCCGAGTTTGCCAATCCTTCCCGCGAAGCGCTCCACTGAGCACACGCTCTGCGAGACGCGCACGCACCACGCGCGAGCGCTCCGCCGGTGGGCGAGCCTACTTTTTGCATGGCGGCCCGCGCCAGTCGTCTCCTCGTCTCACACTTACGAGCAGTGATGATCTGAAAAAAGGCTTCAGGTATATTGCAACATGCTCTTAAGATTGGATGAAAGCGTACAGATGCGGGTGCGCATACATGCGAGCCGATGGCTGCAGCAAAGCTTGCTTATCGGACTGATCGTCCTGCCCGCGTGCGCGGAAGCGCCGGCGCTCGATCAAAGCCTGATCACCTCAGAGGACTCCTCCTCGTCCTCCGATGCTCAGACGCAGACCGCGCCGGACGCGGGAGCCGTCACCGACACTCCGTCGGACGACGATGACGATGACGACAGTGACGGCACCGGGAGTACCGCGCCGCGTGACGCTGGCTCGCCGCGCGGTGCCGTCAACAGCGGCGGCGACGCAGGCGGCGCGCGCGACGCCGGCACTGCAGACTCCGGTTCGACCAGCGCCGTCAAGGACGCGGGAAGCGCCACCCCACCGCCCCGCGCCGATTCGGGCACAACCGCCCCGCGCGACGCCGGTTCCACGCCGAGCACGCCCGTCGATGCTGGGAGCAGCCCAAGCGGCACCGACGCAGGCAGCGTCGCCGAC
>CAZYWR010000586.1:0-10124 GCA_964651185.1 uncultured Polyangiales bacterium | reverse complement strand
TAGATGTCGTCGAGCGGATGCACCTCGCGAAAGCGGCGAAACGTGCGCAGGCGCTGGTACGCGCGCTCGCGCTCGCCGTGGCTCTTCGCCTGCGTCAGCGCGACCAGCTCACAGAAATAGTCCGCGCTCGAGCCCTTGAGCCCGCAGGCCGCCGCAAAGCGCTCCGCCATGACGCCGCTGAGGTTGCGGTCGCCATCCATCACGAGCTTCAAGTAATTCGACGAGCTCAGACCCACCTGGCGGGAGAACACGCGCAGCGAAAAGCCGCGACCCTGGCCCTTGCGATACGCGTAGTACGCGCGCAGGTACGCGCGGTAGTCGTCGTGCGCGTGGACGTCGGGTGCCGAGCTCATGCTCCCGCCACGATGCCCGCGGTGGCCGCCGCGTGTCCAGGCCGCCCCGCAACAAACTGCATACATCTTGTATGCAATGTGATCATTGTATTGCGCGTAATCATTGATCAATATTCCAGTCGACTACTAGCGATGGGCACTCTTTTGTATGCACCTCGCGGCGTCCGCATGCGCCCGTCGAACGACCGGCCTGGGCTTCCCCGCTCCTGATGGTCGTGAGCATCGTGTCCTTACCGCTAACCTCCCTTTGCGGCGTGTAAGGCACGAACTTCGACCCACGCGGTTGCGCTCGCGCGACGGCTCCGTGGGCGCGCGACTGCGCCGATCGTCGTGGCAGCGTCCTCTGGTTCGAAGCGCGCGCGGTCTGCGCGCAGCTGAGCCCGCAGAACACGCGCGCCTCATGTCGCTTGTCAATCCGCGGCCAGCGGCACAAAAATCGGGCATGAGTGCCACGTCTTCGATCGAAGCGCGCCCCGTCTCTTACTCGGCGATTCGCGAGCAGGTGTACATGGTCTTTCCCAACGATCTGAACTCGAACGACACCGTGTTCGGAGGGCTGATCATGGCGCAGATGGACCGCTTCTCGGCCGTGGTCGCCGATCGCCATGCGGGCGGCACTTGCGTCACGGTCGGCGTCGACGCGGTGCACTTCATCGCACCGGCACGACGCGGCGACGTGCTGATCTTCAGCGCCGCCGTGAATCGCGCCTGGACCACGTCGATGGAAGTCGGCTGCAAGGTGGAGGCGGAGCGCATCGGCGGCGGCGAGCGGCGCCACATCCTTTCCGCATACCTGACGTTCGTGGCCATGGACGAGCATGACCAGCCGCGCGCGGTGCCTCCGGTCTTCCCGGAGACTCCGGTCGAGCAGCAGCGCTTCGAAGAGGCGGCGCTGCGGCGCAGCACCCGCCTCGCGCACGCCGAGGAGCTGCGCCTCTTGCGCGCGCGCATGACGCCGGTCGGCCCCGCCTGAGCGCTACATGGCGCATCGCGATCGCGGAACGATCGGGACCGTCATGTGCCGGCCTCGCGCTTCTCCCCGCGCTGCGGAGCCATCGATGGATGGCGTCCATGAGCGTCCGCGATTCTCGAACTCTCATGGGCCGGGGCCCCCCGGCTGTGCCGGGCTTTGCCGGAGGATGATCACGCAGAAGCCGCTTCCTGAATGGGGCAAGCCGATCAGAAGCCGGTGGTGGTCACGGGCTCGCCCGAGATCCAGCGCTCGTTGGCCTCGCTGAGCACGTCGTTGAACGTCAGAATGTCGTAGACGACGCCCACGCCCAAGATCCCTCCCGTGGCGAGATACAAGAGCCCGCTCGCCCACTTGCCGACGTAGAAGCGGTGCAAGCCCAGCACGCCTCCGAACACGAGCAGGAGCCAGGCCACGCTGTAGTTGTAGCGGCCGACTTGGTAGCGGCGCGCCACGGTCCGCTTCATCGCGGGGATGAGGAAGAGGTCGGCGAGCCAGCCGATACCAGCCAGACCAGCCGTGAAAAAATACAAAGCGCCCGAGGTGCGCTTCCCAAAATAGAAGCGATGCAGGCCGAGAATGCCGAGCGGAAGCCACAGCAGGTAACCGACGAGCGTACTGTGCGTAGCCATACGCACCCATTCTACTGACGACTCGCGGCTTGTGCCGCTGTGATGGCGCGAGGGGCTGAGAAGAGAGCCCCGTGCTACAGCAGCGGCTGCCTAAGCGGCGTGCGCGCGTGAGCTTGCGTTGCCCTGCGCGCGCAACTCCTAGTCGAAAGGACGGAGCAGTGACGGAGCACGTGCGCAGCGAACAGGCCGACGGTGTCTTGACTCTGACGTTGAACCGGCCGGAGAAAAAGAACGCGCTGACCCGAGACATGTACCGGCGCTTGGGCGACGCGCTCGACGGTGCCAAGCCGGGCGGCGAAGTGCGCTGCGTCCTGCTCCAGGCCGAAGGCGACATGTTCTGCGCGGGCAACGACCTCACCGATTTTACGGCGATGAACGCCGGACAGGGGCCTGCCGAATGGGAGGGCAACCCGTTCTTGACGGCGCTCGCGCGCGCCGAGATCCCGCTGGTCGCGGCGGTGCACGGGCGTGCGGTCGGTGTAGGCGTCACCATGCTGCTGCACTGTGACCTGGTGTTCGTGGCCGAGGACGCGCTCCTGACCGCACCGTTCGTGAGCTTGGGGTTGGTCCCCGAAGCCGCCTCGAGCCTGCTGGTGCCGGCGCGCATCGGCCACGCCCGCGCGTTTTCGCTGTTCGTGCTGGGTGAGGCGGTCGACGCGCACAAAGCAGTCGCCTGGGGGCTCGCCAACGCCGTGGTGCCGAAGGCCGCGCTGCGCGAGCGGGCGCGGGCCGCCGCCCTCGCGGTCGCGGCGCAGCCGCCCGCCGCCGTAGCGGTCACCAAGGCGCTGCTGCGCGACTCCGCGGTGCTGGCGCAGCGCATGGAACGAGAGGGCCGGCATTTCATGACGCAGCTGCGGTCGGCCGAGGTCACGGAGGCGCTGCGCGCGTTCGCGGAGAAACGCGCACCGGACTTCCAGAAACTGCGTCGAAGCCCGCGCTAGCGCGCGCAATTCAAGGAGCGACCGATGAGCCTACGCGGCAAGACTCTATTCATCACGGGCGCCAGCCGAGGCATCGGACTGGCGATCGCCCTGCGCGCTGCGCGCGCCGGCGCCAACGTGGCGATCGCGGCCAAGACGGCCGAGCCGCACAAGCACTTGCCGGGCACGATCCACACGGCCGCGCAGGAGATCGAGCAGGCGGGCGGCGCCGCGCTCCCGCTCGTGGTCGACGTGCGCGACGAGGCGAGCGTCACCCGCGCCGTGGCGCAGACCGTCGAGCGCTTCGGAGGCATCGATATCTGCGTCAACAACGCCTCCGCCATTCAGCTCACGGGAACCTTACAGACCGAGCTCAAGCGCTACGACTTGATGCATCAGGTAAACGCGCGCGGAAAATCCGCACGTGCTCATGCTCTCGCCGCCGCTCGACATGAAGCCGCGCTGGTTCGCCAACCACGTGGCGTACACGATGGCCAAGTTCGGCATGAGCCTCTGCGTTCTAGGGATGGCCGAGGAGTTCCGTGCGCAGGGCGTCGCCTTCAACGCGCTCTGGCCCCGCACCGCCATCGCCACCGCCGCCGTGCAGTTCGCGCTCACTGGCGAAGAGAGCCTGCGCCACTGCCGCAAGCCCGAGATCATGGGCGACGCCGCCTACGCCATCTTCCAAAAGCCGGCCCGCGCCTTCACCGGCAACTTCTTGATCGACGACACCTTCCTCTACGCAGAGGGCGTGCGCGACTTCGATCCTTACCGCGTCGACCCGAGCGCCCCGCTCATCCCCGACTTCTTCGTCCCCGACGACATCCCACCCCCTCCCGGCGTCACCATCGGCACAGGCAGTCTCACGCCGCATTGAGCGCGATTCCGGCGAAGATGCTTCCTGAACGACTGCTCAGCGCGCACACCATGCGTCGCGCCTTCCATACGGCTTAGATTGGCTCCTCTTGTTCAGTGAAGTGTTTGGGGAGGCGAAGACTGCGACTGAAGACCTGGAAAGGCACGCAACCGCACCATTCGCCCTGCCGATAAGGCCCAGGCTCGTCCTATGCCATTCGCCGCACGTACGGTCGCTCGCTGGGTTTTGGTAGGGCTCACATGCGCTCTGCTCGCCGCGCCGGCGACGCGCGTCTCGGCCCAGCCAATGCGCAAGGTGGTCCTGGTGCCGCTGGCGTTCGAGCGCTCTGTTCTTGTCGATCGCGCAGCCGGGCAGCTGGAGGCGGAGCTGGCGCGCCGGTCGATCTTGCTCGTCTCGATGCACGAAGCTCACGATCGTTTCACTGCACGTATTCGTGACCCGCAGCAGCCGAGCGAGTCTGATCTTGAAGCATTGGTTCGGGCGGCGCATGACGCCAGTGAGCACGTCGCGTTCGGTCGAACCTCTGCGGCACGGCGGAGTGTGCACGAAGTGATCTCGCGAGCCGAGCGAACACTCGAGTCGCTCAACCGCGAAACAGCCATCGCGCAGCAGGTGCTCGATGCGTGTCTTTCGTTGGTCCGGAGCGCGCTGCAGACCGAAGCGCGCGACACCGCGGTCCATCAAGCGATGGATTGCCGCCGACTCGTGCCCGACTTGGCGCCCAGCGAGGCGGCCCATCCAGTAAACGTGATCGGCGTGCTCGCCGAAGCCGACGACTTGCTGCGGCGGATGCAGCTCGGACGCCTGAGCGTCGAGAGTACGCCAAAGAACCATTGCTCCGTCTACGTAAACGGCCGCCACTTGGGTACGACCCCTTTCGAGCTCGACCGCGCCGCGGCCGGCCCCTATCGCGTGCAAGTCGAGTGCGAGCGAAGTCCCGCGCGCGTTCATCTCGTCCAGTTGGGTGATGAGCCCGTGCGGCTCGTGGTAGACACGGAATTCGAGCGTGCGATAGTGAGCGAGCCACGTCTGGCCCTTCGCTATCCAACGCGCGAAGCATCCGCGAAGATTGCAGGTCACGCGAGTGAGCTCGGACGGATGGTAGGGGCAGACGACGTCCTCCTCGTCGCGACCGAGCGGGAGCGTGCGGAGCTATTGCGCGTCAGGGTTCAGCAGCGTCGCATCGTGGCTCGAGCGAGCCTGCGTTGGACAGAATCCCGCGGGTTCGCAGAAGCGGAGCTCGTCGCGGCGCTCGGCACTCTCGCGGAAGGCCGCCTACCAGACGAAGATTCGTGGGTCCAGGGAAATGGTGCGGCACCGATCGAAGTACGCGAAGCGACGCCGCATTCGAGCCCTAGCATGAGCCCCGCCGAAGGTGTTGGGCAGCCGTCAAGTGCTTCGGAAACGCCGAACCTTGAGCGACTTCCGACTGAGCGCCAAGACTGGCCCTCCCGCAGGACGTCGGGGCGGAATCGAAAGGCATGGCAGATCGGTCTTGGCGCGACTGCGCTTGCGTTCGGCACAGGTTCCTTCGTGGCCGCCGCCGTTCTCAGTGCCAAACGCGCAGAGGCAGGGACAGCGCTGCTTGCCGCGAATCTGGAGAGCATGGAGTATCGGGTAAGGCTTTCGAGCTGGGAAGACCAACGTGTTCCGCCCTATGTCTTCGGAGCCCTCGGAGCCGTGGCGCTCACGTCAGCGGCCTTTGGTCTGCTGCTCGGTGAGCCGGGTTCCGACTTTCCGGTGTGGCCCACGGTTCTGAGCGGATTGCTTGGCGGTGGTTTCATGGCCTGGGGCGCGATCGACCTGGCAAAAGGCGGCTCATGCGGCCCGGAGCATGTCGATCGTCGCTCATGCTCGCGCGCGCAGGAGCGCATGGATCGCGGTGCACTGGCCATGCTCGCAGCTCTGCCGTTGTTGTCGGTACCGATCGTTCGCGCGATCGGCCACGCTGAGCGGCGAAACGATCTTAACATCGGGTTCGCGCTGTGGCCCGAAACGCATCGAGCCACGCTCGTCTTGGTTGCCCGCATGCCCCAACGGTAAGACAAAGGTACGACGATGAGCTGCCGAACGTTATCCTGGACTATCCTTGTCGTATTTGCCGCTGCCTGCAACCGCGAGCCCGATCATTGCACCAGCGACGGTGCAATCGTCATCAATGGCTCGTGCGATTGTCCTGCCGGTACGCTGTTGGACAAGGCGAGCGACACGTGCATCCCGCAAGACCAAGGAAGCTTGCACGATTCTGTACAGTCTGGACAAAGCGCCGGCGACGCGGGCGTGCCCGCGCTGGATACGCAAACTAATCTCGACGCATCTACCGGAAGTGACGATCCAAGAAATCCGTCGCCACCCAGCCGGCCGTTGCCTGCCGGGGAGGATGCGGGCGGCGTCGTCGGGTTACTTGACTCGGCGATGCCTGTTTCGTCCATGAAGTCGAACCCGACGTGCGCGCAGAACGCCGAAGCGTGCGATGGTCTCGACAATGACTGCGACGGCGAGGCCGATGAAGGCGTTAGAAACGGCTGTGGCGGTTGCGACCCGCTCGCGAACCCGCCGGACTCACCATGCAGTGCTGGAGAAGATTACTGCCTGGCGAGCGGCACATACAAATGCAACGGCTTAGACGCAGTAGCATGCAACGCGAAGCCGAAGGAACCGCCCACGTGGTACCCTGACTGCGACGGAGATTCGTTCGGTGCGCCGACGGGCGGCATTGCCAGCTGCACTGAGCCGACTCCGCCAGCCGGTTGCCAGGGCTATACCAACGGGCTGTCCGACTTGGGCGACGACTGCCGCGACCACGATCCCGAATACAACCCTGGCGCGACCTTCGCAACGAACGCTGCGTCGAATGCGGACTACGACTTCAACTGCGATGGGAGGCTCGAGGTCGGGCCATTTCTTGGGCTCGTTCAGTCAGACGGAGGGGTCGACGGAACTATTGATCTTTGTCCCATGCAACTTGTCGACGCGGCGAACTTCAATCCCTGCCAAGGAAATGAAAGTAGCACAGGGACATGTGCGGTAGTTTCAGACCCACAGACAGGTGGTACTCCAAAAACACCTCTGAGCTGTGGGCCTGTTACTTCGTTGACTGTTACGGTGTACGGGGATCTCAACGTGGCCGGCTGTCGTCCGATCGCAACCCTTAACAATCTGGTCGCTCCATGTCGCTAACGGTAAGGGGGATCGAGTTCAATGCGAACGTTCAGCTTCATCCACCGTCTGAGCCACTGATACCTCCATCGGCTGCACAAGTAAATCCCATGCAGGTTCCCCAAACGCCGCGCCGGTTACAGGTCTGCGTTCCTGCGGTGCACCCAGCCGGAACGGAGGTTGGACACAGCTGTTTTGCGCCTTGCACGCACGCGCAACCTTCGTTCGGAACGCCATTGCAGTTGTCATCGCTACCTTGGGTGCAGCTGTCGTTAGCTTGAGGCTGCACGGTGCAAGTCCAAGCACCTTGCGCACACAGCGCGAAGCCTAGCTGCTCGCAGTTGCCCTTCAATTTGAGCTCAAGTTGGCAAGATGAGATCGCGCCGTTGACGCACGTGCACGGGGGCCGCTCGTTGACGGCGCCGTTGCAGTTCTCGTCGTGGTTGTCGTCGTTGCAGAGCTCGGGGTTGGTCGTGGTGCAGCCGGTGACGGGCCACGCGCCGTTCGTGCACGTGATCGTGATGCTCGCGCAGTCGCCTTTTGCGTTGGCGACCGCGCCGCAGCTCGAGGTCGTGCCGTTTACGCACTGGCAGCCGTCGTTGACCTTCCCGTTGCAGTTGTCGTCGTTGTTGGGTTCGCAGGTGTCGGCGGCTTTGGGCGCGACGGCGCCGATGCAATCAGCGGACCACGCTCCAGCGGCGTCGCACGTCTGCGTGCCCGCGGTGCAGCTTCCGACCGCGGCGCCGCAAGCGCGTTGCGTGCCGGCCACGCACGGACAGCCTTCGTTACGTTGTCCGTTGCAGTTCGAGTCGTCGTCGGGCTGACAGGTGTCTTGGGCCAACGGTTCGACCGCGCCGACGCACGGGCTCCACGCTCCGTTCGTGCACGAGCGCTTTCCATACTGACAGCGCCCGACCGGCGTGCCCGCAGGCCAAGTGATGGTCGAGCCGTCGCTGCGCAGCGAGCAGTCCATGTCTACCGCGCTCGGATCGCAGGTGCAGCTCTTGCCTTCGTACGTGTCCTCGTCGACCTGGCCGTTGCAGTTATTGTCGCGCTGGTCGCAGCGGTCTTGATCCCTGCCCTCGACCCCGGCGATCTGCGGTCCGTCCCAGCCATTGGGATACACCGTGGGGTCCCGGTCGTCGCAGTCGTCTCCCAGGCTGATGGAGTGGCCGGGGAGGGTGCAGACGGCCGTGCGGTGACCGTCGCCGTCCACGTCGGCGGCGCTGAACACGCACTGGCCGGCCTTACACTTCGCGCTCGCACACCCGGCTGGCGAGGCGCCATCGAGGGGCGACTGGCAGTTCTCGTCACTTTCGCAGTCGCCGCCGCCGCCGTCCGACTCGCGGGCGGGTTGACCCGCGTCGCTCTTCGCGATCGGCACGAGACCGTCACCGTTGCCGGCCGGAGTCAGCCGCACTCGCGGGACATCGACGCATGCGCCGTCCATGCAAGTTTGATCCGTGACCTGCGCGTCCTCGCGGCAAAGCTCCTCCAGGCATTTGCGCGCTAGAAGGATGGGCAGGAGCATGCGGCGCCCAGACTGGAAGGCCGCGCTCGCTTGCGCCTCCACGCGATCCCCGATCGTGCCGTCGTTTCCCGGACCGCGGCCCGTGACGACCAGACGGAAGTTGGAGCGCGCGTTGGGCGCGGGCGTCAGGGAGTAAGAAAGGGGCAAGACGTAAGTTCCGGTGGCTCCGTCTTCGCTGAGCAGGAGCTTCTTGCGGCTCAGCTCGACCTTACCGTCTTGGTCGAGCACGCGGACCTGGAGCTCGGTCAGGTCGCTGCCCGACTGCAGATCACTCATCACCGCGACCAGCACCTCGGTCGCCGCTTCGGTCCGGCAGCTCGCGCCGAACAGGAGCGCGAGCAGCCCGACGATCTTCACGCTCGCGCGGCGCGATCTGGCATCGCGCGCGCGCCGGATCGGCCGTGCGCATCGCGTGTAGCTCGCGCGCGGGAACCCGCCCTTCGACCCCCACCCAGCGTCCATACGACCTTCTTTCACTGCGAGGCGCCCGCTGGCGCGCGCGGTACCGTGATCACGATGCCGGTCGAACCGCCCGAGGGATCTTGATGCTTCGGGTCCTTCAGACCGAGCACCAACCCGACCGCCGCGCCGGCGATCACCACGCCGGCGATGCTGGTCCACAGCCACCATTTTTTGCGGAGCGGTTTGTCTTGGGGTGGCAGCGGGGGGGGCACGGGAGGGGGCAGCGGCGCGGGATCTTCCGCGACCGTCGCCTCGGGCACGGTCGGCACCGGCCTGAGCTCGATTCTTACCATCCCGTCCTGCTTGCCGACTACGTGCAGCCGCTGACCCCGCGCGTAGTAGCCGTTGGCGTGTCCCTCGAGGAAGTGGTCGCCCGCCGCGAGCACGGTAGCGTTGCGCTCGTCCAGGTTGGCCGGGGCGCCGTCTATCATCAGCGCGGCGTCGGCAGGAACAAGGATGAAGACGTAACGCGCCACCTGGCTGCGCGCGCTATCGAGCAGCTGCTCGATCTCCGAGCGCTGGGGCCCGGTCAAGGGTCGCACGGTCGCCTTCAGCGCCTGGTCCAAGTACCTGATCGCAACAGGCAAATTCTTGAGCTCGTATTCCGTCTTGCCGAGCGCTCGCAGGGTGCGGGCGTTTGGAAAGATCTTGTGTGCCTGTTGAAAATGCTCGCGCGCGGCCGCAAAGTTGCCAGCCTCGAATTCCTGCAGCGCTTGGTCGACCGCGGCGTCGTAGCCGGGCGGGTCCGCAGAAGGTTGGGGTGGAGGCCGCGTGGACTGCGAGGACGCCTGCCCGGGAAGTGCTACGACAACGAGATACAGAGCAAACACCAGAGCGGAACCAAGGCGGGACATTCTGGCTCCCAACGCGCGCAAAGAAGGAGGACGAGCGTCCCTCTAATACGTACTTCGCGCGCACGCTATTGCCCGTTCCGGCGCAGAATGTTTCGTGGGAAGCTTTGGCGGCTTGCGGTCGGTTCTTGGTCAGTGCACAGCTATTTCGGCTGTTCGGTTGAGCGACCATGGTTCTCCCTTCCCCCGGCACGCTGATCGCCGGCAAATACAGGCTGGAGTCGCTGCTCGGCGAGGGCGGCATGGGGGCGGTATTTCGCGCGCGCCACGTGCTCATGGACGCGCCAGTCGCGGTGAAGTGGTTGCTCCCGGACCACGTCGAAAGCGACGAGGCGCGCCAGCGCCTGTTGCGTGAGGCGCGCGCGATCG
>CAZYWR010000585.1:0-2254 GCA_964651185.1 uncultured Polyangiales bacterium | reverse complement strand
ACGCTCGCCGCATGCTGCTCCTCGAGCGTGACCTTGACCATGCGGCCGCTGTCCGGGTCGCGGTACCGCGCGCGCCAACCAATGCGCCGCGCCACGTCCGGCTTGATGAGCACCACCCCTCGGTGCCGAGGCCCCTTCCTTCGCTTCCTCGCCGCCATACTCCTCCGCGCGCCGGTGGCGCTGGTACGCCGGTCCACCGACATCCAGCGTCGCCGATCCGCTGGTACTTTTGCTGGTACCAACTAGCGATGAACTATGCCACAGTGTGAAGTTACAGCGGTCGTTTTTCTGCTGAAATCTCGCGAATCAGGAGTGTTTCCAATGTATCCGCGAAAGCTTTGGGAGCTGGATGTCGGCGGTTCGAATCCGTCCACCCCGACTAAGGAATTTGGCAGGTTAGGAGAAAGCGAGCGGGTTGCGGTTCCCTTTGCTGTCCCCGCCTGCACGGCCCCGCGCCTACCCTGCGCCGAGGGTGGCGCCGGTGAGCGCATAGCGAGCGAACGCGCGGCGCGCTGTGAGTGCGGCGCGACACTCGCGAACATCGTCGGCGTTGGGGTCGAGGTTGCGCTCTGGTTCGAGTGCGCTCGCCTTCGTCCAAGCAAACACATGCGGACGAGCGTAGGCTGAGTCTAACTGCCCGCGTCCAACGCGTTCGGCACTGTGATCTTGTGGTCGTGGAGTGGACCGCAAAGCATGGACCGGGTCCGTTCTCGAACTTGATGTCCTCAGTGTAAGGAGACGCTCCGTGGAGAGAAGTGACGGTGACAGTACACGTGCCGTTGTGCATAGCGATCACCTGCTACATCGCATGTTGGTCGATATTCGCATCTGCATGGACGGTGAACGGATGCTCGAAGTCGGCTTCCGGCGAGCACGCAGAACCGCTGACCATCACGTCTTTCACGTCTGCTTTCCCTGCCGGCGTTACGACCACGGACCCCTCTGCCGACGTTAGAGAGGCAGTTGTAAATCACCGGTGCGTCGTCGAAGCACGCCGCAGCGTGCAAGAGGACCGCCAACGCACCAATGACCGCCGGCGCGTTAGTTTCGTAGACACCGAGATTCGTGGCGATCGCTGATCGCGGAGTGGCGCTCGAGCGGGGGATGACAGGGGCCAGAGTTTGCGCGCGGACGGAGACTGAACATGGCAAACCTGTACTAATGGTCGAGCGTACTGAGCTGCGCGCCATCGGAGTCCGCGGCACGACTGGCGCCGGTTCAGCTCGCGCTCGCGCCGAGGGTGACGAGCAGCTCGTCCAGTTGCTCGAACGTCTCGCCCATCCCACTCTTCTCCCCGGAGGCCATGGCAGCATCGAGAGCTTCCTTCGAGGGATAGAGGTCGTGCATGACGAGCAGCGTCTTGCCGCCTTTTTCCTCGAAGGTCACCGTGGTGATGGTCTGACCGTTACCACCTTCGTCATTGGTCCAGACGAGGCGCGAGTGCGGTGTCACGTCGAGGTACGTACCGAAGAACGCCATGGGCTCTGAGCCGCCATGGCCGAACACGAAACGATACTTGCCCCCGACACGAACATCCGCCTCGCAGGACAGCAAGGACACGCCAAAGGACTTCGGGACCCACCACCGCTTGAGCAGCTCGGGCTTGGTCCACGCCTCGAACACGATGCGCGCTGGGCCGTCGAAGGTTCGCGTGACGACGAGCTCGCGCTCAGACTTCCGTTCTACTGTCGTGCGGTTCTTCATGGGGGTGGGCTTACTCTCTCTTCTTGCGTCCATGGACCTTCTCCTTCCGTTTCAGTTCGTCGATCACCGCGTCCAACTCGTCGAAGCGTGCGTCCCAGAGCTGGCGGTACCCCTCGATCCACGCCGTCTCCTCCTCCAGCCGGCGCGGGCCGAGCTTGCAGGTCCGCACGCGCCCGACCTTCTCGGTGGTGACGAGCCCGGCCTGCTCCAAGACGCCGACGTGCTTCTTCATGCCCGTGAGGGTCATGTGGAATTTCTCGGCAAGGTCCGTGATCGAAGCGTCTGCACGTCCGAGCTGCTCCAGAACGCCGCGTCGGGTGGCGTCCGAGAGCGCGGCGAACGAGGCATCGAGTCGGGCCTTCGTATACTGAACCATGAGGTTCAGTATTAACGCGCGGACCGGCGGCATGCAAGGGAGGCCGCGGTCGACGACCGGCGGAGGCGGGGGCGAGGACCGGCGTGACCCTTAGCGCGGCGTCAAGAGCCGTCTTTGGATCGCGGAGCGGGGCCACGTCGCCGCCGGCCCGCCGCGCGCGCTCGCGCCGCCCCC
>CAZYWR010000584.1:0-6981 GCA_964651185.1 uncultured Polyangiales bacterium | reverse complement strand
AGCCGGGTTGACCTGGGTGTTCATCCAGAGCTTCGTGCTGATGGCGGGCGGCTTCATCGCCCCTGTCATTCGCCGCATCACCCCGCGCGCCGCGCTCCTCGGCACGCTCGCGGGGGTGTCGATCGCCTTCATCTCCCTGCGGCCCGCGCTCGAGATGTTCATCACGCCGCTGATCGGCGTCGTGTGCTTCGTGTTCATCCTCGCCAGCTGGTTCGGCGGCGTCCGCTATTTTCGCGGAGTTCCGGCCGGCTTGGTCGCCATCGCCGCCGGCACCGCGATCGCCTGGGGGGCCACGGCTTTCGGCTTCGACTACGGCGGCATGAGCGTGGGCGCGCTCTCGGCCTCGGTGGCCAACTTCGGCTTTTCTCTGCCGATTCCCGCCGTCTCTCACGTGTTCTCGGGCTTTGAGTTCCTGGGCGTCATCTTGGTGACGGCCATCCCGTTCGGCATCTACGATCTCGTCGAGGCGCTCGACAACGTAGAGAGCGCCGCGGTGGCGGGCGACAGCTTCCCGACCACGCGTGTGCTGACCGCCGACGGTGTCGTCAGCCTCATCGGGTGCATGATGGGCAACCCCTTCATCAATGCCGTCTACATCGGCCATCCAGGTTGGAAGGCGATGGGCGGACGCATCGGCTACTCGGCCGCGACGGGGACCATGGTCATCCTGCTGTCGTGGTTCGGGATCATCTCGCTCATGGTCTCGCTCGTCCCTATCGTCGCGATCTCGCCCATCCTGCTCTACATCGGGATGCTGATCGGCGCTCAGGCCTTCCAGGAGACGCCGAAGAGCCACGCCCCGGCCATCGTCTTGTCACTGATGCCGCACCTGGCCGCCTGGGGGAAGCTGCAGATCGACAACGCGCTGACCGTGGCGGGCACCAGCGCGAAGGCGCTCGGGTTCGACAAGCTGAAGCAAGTGGGCGTGCTCTACGAAGGCCTCTCCATCCTGGGCGAAGGTGCGATCCTCGGCGGCCTCGTGTTGGGCGCGATCGCGGCCTTCATGATCGATCGACAGCTCATGAAGGCAGCCGCGTTCTCCCTGGCGGGGGCGCTGTTGACGTTCTTCGGATTCATGCACGGCGAGGCGATCGGGATCGGACAGAGCCCAGTGGTCGCCTTGAGCTACTTGAGCGTCGCCGTCGTCCTCACAGCTTGCGCGAAGTACGCCGCGATCGAGGCCAAGCCGGCCGAGGTGGATGCTGCACACGGGCCGCTGCTCGAGCCCGCGGAGTGAACCGAGCGCGGCCGGTGCCGCGCCGGCGCAATCGATGGGTCCCGAAGCCGTGGCGCCTCTCAGAGACAGTGCCCTCTGGCTGTTCTCCCCGCGCCGGCCGGGCCTGTCGTCCCGCTCGGCCGCGATGGGGGAAGAGCCCGGGAAACGCCGCGCGGCAGTTCCGTGGCGGCCGGCGCCAGGGGGACCCATGCAGGCGCCTCGCGAGCGTTATCCAGCGTGCACTGACGCGCTGTAAGCGCACAAAATCCAAAAGCTCTCATCTAAGCTCTCCACCGAGGTGACCGGAGCGTCACTCCGGGGACGGCCGGTCGTCTCCGATCGAGGCGCACGATCGAGCAAGGAGCAGAGATGAATAGAAAGCGATGGAGCGGCGCCTTTTTCGCGCTCTTCGTGGCAGCAGGTTGCGGCGACGACGACGGCCCCAAGGGCAAGTGCAACCAGCTCGTCGCGGGCGCCTGCGAGCTGATGGACCAATGCAAGGTCCTAAGCGACGTGGCGCAATGCCGGCGCGATCAGTCCCGGGCGATGGAATGCGATGCGGCCCATGACGTCGGCGCCACCTACGACAAGTGCGTCGAGGACATCAAGGCGCGCGACTGCGCGACCTGGGTCACCGCGCTGAACCAGGATCTCGCCCTGCCCGACAGCTGTCGTACCGCGATCACGAAATAGCGAGGGCGCGTTCGCCTTGGGGGTAGCGAGCCCCGCGCGGGCGCTTCGATGTCGTGACAGACGAAGGCTCCGCTGCATACGCGCGGAGCCTTCGTCGTCATTCATCTACGGTGGGGCATGTGGGACTCGAACCTACAGCCAACGGATTAAGAATCCGCTGCTCTACCAATTGAGCTAATGCCCCGTGAGTACCTTGCGCGCCCGGCAGGATTCGAACCTGCGACCCTCGGATTCGAAGTCCGATGCTCTATCCAGCTGAGCTACAGGCGCGAACGCTGGCCGCGTCGGGACCCGGCGAGCGTCCGCTGCATCTCGCGATGCCTCAGACCGAGCGGGCCCGGTTGTATCTCAGAACCTGGCCCTGTCAAACGGCTCCCGAGCGCGCGACAAGGCGCCGAAAGTTGGGGTGGATGACGGGACTTGAACCCGCGACTCCCGGAACCACAATCCAGTGCTCTACCTCTGAGCTACACCCACCAAACGAAGCCGGATTCTAATGGCGCACCGCCTGTTGGCAAGCCCGATGCGGCCCTGGTGAGCGGCCGGCGGCTCCATGCGCCGCGCACGCCGTCGCGCGAAAACGCACCCACGCTGCCCTCAGCGCGGCACGGCGAGCAAGCGCGCTCGTCCCCAATAGCGGCGCGACCATTCTGCCATCACGATCCCGGCGGCGACCGAAACGGGGTAGCTGTGATTGATGCCGAACATCGGGATCGCGACCACCGCGTCGGCGCGGGCGAGCAGCCCCCGGCTCACGCCTTCGTTCTCACTGCCAAAGAGCAACAGGCAATCCTGCTCGGGGAATTCATATTCCCAGAGCCCGCGCACGCGCGGGAAATCGCGCTCGATCGCCACGACACGGAGCTGTTCTCGCTCCACGCGCCCGAGAAATTCTGCCTCATCGGCGATGCACGTGACGTTCTCGTATTTCTCCATTCCCATCGAGGCGCGTTCGTAATAGGGCTGGTCGCCGATGAGGATGATTTCTCGCACGAGAAAGGAGTGCGCGACCCGGATGATGGCCCCTACATTGAAGGGGTTCTTCGAGCGCTGCACGGCGATGCGCAGCGGCGTTCGCAGCCGATCCAGCTCGCGTTTGATTTCGGCCGTGGGCATGTCGAACGGGGGCACGTACATGGTAGATCGCCTCGAAACGCGCGCAGATCGCGCGCGAGAGAGAGATTGACAAGAGAAACGCGCCAGATTTATTGCGCGTGCGCGGAAATTCACTCACGAGTGCAGTAAGACACTTTCGGCTGGGGCTCGTTTGTGCTCGTATCCGACATGAAGCACAGTCCGCCGGCGTTCGACAAGGAGGAGGGGTGTGACTGAAGCACTGCATACGGAGACTTTCGGCGATGAGTCCAGCGCGGCTCAGCAAGACCTCGCGTGGGAAGCTGAACTGTCTGACTGCGAGGAAGGTCCGCCTCCCCGCCGACGTCTCGATGATGCCGAAGGTGAAGAGGACCTCGAGGCCGACGACTTTGGCGAAGAAGATGAAGACGAGCCGCTCGACGAGCGCGGTTATTGGGGTGAAGACGAAGAAGAGGATGACCCCGGCACCTTCATCGAATCGGCCGATGCCGAAGGCGGCGCGCTCTCCGAGGAGGACGAGTTCGCACCGAGCTTCTCCGCCGACGAGGACGAGGAGCCGCCTGCGACGGATTACGCGGCAGCGGCTTCCGGACCGCCTCCTCCCCCGCCGGTCGAGGGACCCGTCCCGAGCCCCTTGAAGGAGCCCAAGGCCACGCGCAAGGCGAAAGCCAAGGGCACTGGACCCGGGGAAGAGCTCGACGAGGAAGAGGACGAGGAGCTCGACGAAGAGGACTCCGGCGCCGAAGACGAGGAAGACCAAGAGCTCGATCAGCCGGAGCGCGCGCCCGCCGAAGACGAGGAAGACGAGTACGAGGAAGATGAAGAAGACGACGAAGACGAAGAGGACGAAGACGAAGAAATAGACGAAGAGGAAGAAGAGGAGGAGGAGGAAGAAGGCGAGGAGATCGCCGCCGGTGTGGCGGTTTCGTTTACCTTGCCGGAGGAAGAGCCCGAGCCCGCGCCTCCGAAGCGCAAGGTGAGCGCGCCCAAGCCCAAAGCGAGCAAGCCGAGTAAGAAGGCGGCCGCAAAGTCTGCCCCTGTGGCCAAGGCGGCAAAAGCCAAGCCCGCAAAGGGAGGCGCGCCGGCCAAGGCGGGCGCGGCAGCCAAGAAGAAGGGTACCGCCGCCAAAAAGATGCCGAGCAAAGCGCCTCCCGCGCGAGCTCCGGCCAAGCCCGCCGCCAAAGCCACCAAAGCCAGCAAGGCACCCTCCAGGCCAGCCAAGACGGCCAAGCCCGCCAAGCCCGCCAAGAAATCGGCGGCACCTGCGCCGAAGGGTAAGTTGGGGAAGAAATCCACGCCTGCGAAGCGGAGCCAAGCCCCTGCGAAAAAGGCTCCGGCCAAGGCGAGCAAGGTACCGGCGAAGGCGACACGTGCCGCTGCAAAGCCGGTGACGAAGGGCAAAGGTAAGAAGAGGGGGCGCTGAAAGGAGCCCGCGGCGCTACGCGCGAACGGGCGGCTGGACGGGAGTTCGCGAGAGCGAACTCCCGTCCTTATTCGTGCGCAGTGCCTTGCGGGCAGTCCATCGTCGCCTCCTCGTAAGGGCTGATGGCCTGCCGCGGTGGGGTAAGCTCGCCTGGTGCGAGTTCCGCGCTCTCTCGGCTGGCTCTGGCTGCTCGTAGCGCTCCAGATCGCCATCCCCGCCTCTTACTACCTCATCCGTCAGGACCGCGACGATGAGCGCTTCGCCTGGCGCATGTTTTCGGCCGTCCGGCTGCAGCGCTGTGGCGTCAGCGCCTTCGACGTCGAGGCGCAGGGCGCACGGCCGATCACGCTGTCGTCCGCGCTCCACGCGAGCTGGATCCGCTCCTTGGAACGGGGCCGGCGGCGCGTGATTGAGCACTTTCTTGCGACGCGCTGCAGCCGGCCAGCGACGCGCGCCGCCTGGCTTGAGCGCCGGTGCGTAGCGGCCTCGGGACGCGCGCAGTCGCTCGCTCGCTATCGCTACGAATGCGCGGCACGGCTCTTCGAGGTTGAACCATGAGCCTCGCCACGAGCTTCTGGGAGGCCCGTTATCACCCGGCGCGGGCCTTCTTGTTCTTGCGTGGTTTCTACCTGTTGCTCGCCTGCGATCTTTGGTTCGAGATGCTTCAGCATGGTGGGCGTTACGGAGTCGGTGGGTTCAATGTCGCGCACTTCGCGTCGCTCGACTGGCTCCTCCCGCTGCCCTCCTCGAGGTTGTATGTAGGCATGTTGATCGCAGCGGGCTCTTTGGCGCTGCAGCTTTGTCTGGGCCCCGCGTGCCGCGCGCTGCGTCTGGTGTTGGCGGCACTCTACACGCTGGCTTGGATGCTCAGCATGCACGACAGCTACCAGCATCATTACCTCCTGTCGTGGCTGCTCTTGTGGGCGGCGGCCTATCCAGACCCGCGCGCGCGGGAGCTCGACGGTACGGAGCTGGTAAGGGGTTGGGGGCTGCCGATGACAGCGGTCAGTTGCGCGGTCGTCTATGTCTTCACGGGAATCTCGAAGAGCGAGGCCGATTGGCGCGCGGGCGACGTGTTGCGCGTACTCAGCAAGAGCAGGCCGTCCGGCGCTGCGGATCCGGGAAAGCTCGACACGGTGCGCGATCTCCTGCTGCATCTCGGCCTGAGCGAAGCACAGATTTGGCAGCTGCTGGCCTCGTCGACAATTGCGCTGCAGTGGACGATTGCGCTCGGCTATCTGGCGGCCCCGCGCCGGGACGAACGCCCTACGCGCCTGAGAATCGCCATCGCCTCGGCCGGTCTGCTGTCTGCGCTCGCGTTTCACACGATGGCGGAGGTGCTCGAGCTCTTCGAGATCGGACTATTCAGCTATTACATGGTCTTGATCGCCATTCTGCTGCTGGGTCCGCGAACGGCCTTGGCTCCCCTGGGACGAGGTTTCGCGCGGGCTAGTCAGTGGCTGAACCGTGCGGCAGAGGGCGCAAGCTCGCAGCGCGCGAGCGGCGGCCGAGTGCTGCTCGCGCTCGGCTTGCTCGCCGCAATCGGCTGGACCATTCCGCTGCCCGGCGCGCGCGCGGCTACCGTCTGCTTGGCGCTGATCGGACTCATCCGGCTCGTCTACGTGTGGCGCGCCGGCCGACCGCAAGAACTCGAGCACATCGCGCTGAGTACGGCCATCTCTACCATCGCGCTCTGGGTCTCGCTGACCCAGACAAGCGTTCCCTTTGACTACTATCGCCGCGCCGCAGGTGAGCTCCAACACATGGGGCAGTTGAGCGAAGCGCTGTCCGCTTATCGTATGGCCGAGCGTTACGCGCCCAAGGGTCGATCGCGGTTAGAAAAGATACGCGCGCTCGAGGCTGAGTTGGCGCGTGAGCGCGAAAGGTAAGCGAACATGCCCCCTCAAGTCAGCCGTTGATACTTCTCAGAGCACCGAAGCGAGCGCCAATGCGAGCTCAGAGTTGAAGCGTGGCGCCGGTCGCGTCGCACGGGCGGCGCGTCTCGCATGGCGCGCTTCCAGCGTGGCGCGGAGCAGCTTGCGCGCTTCGTGGATGCGGACCGCGATGGCGTTCTCAGTCGTGCCGAGTACGATCGCGGCTTCCTGGTAGGACAGACCTTGTAGTGCAGTAAGCACGACGGCACTCTTGAGGCTCGAGGAGAGCCCATCGAGGCCCTCCAGCAGGGCCGCGTAGGTATCGCGCAGCTCGAGGGCGAGGCGCGGGTCGCTGGGGGCATCTACCCGCACCGCGGCGTCGACGCGGACGTCGTCGAGCGAGGCACCGCGGCGCTTGCGCTCGCGCTGTGCATCGAGCGCCCGGTTGACGGTGATGCGATACAGCCAGGTAAAGAACTCACTCCTGCCCTGGAAGTGAGCCATATTGCGGAAGGCCTGTACGAACGCATCCTGCGCGATGTCGTCTGCATCACTCGAACTTCCGCTCAGATGTAGCGCGAGCGCGTAAATGCGCGGACGAAAGCGCCGCACCAGCCGATCGAATGCGCCGGCGTCGCCGGCACGCGCCGCTTCGACGAGCCGATCTGCATCGCGCGCGC
>CAZYWR010000583.1:0-2658 GCA_964651185.1 uncultured Polyangiales bacterium | reverse complement strand
CAGCGCGCCGACCGCATCGTGGTGATGGAAGCTGGCAACGGCGTGGACACGGGCACGCACGCAGAGCTCATCGCCCGCGGCGGTCTGTACGCGCGTTTGGCGGCCTTGCAGTTCGAAGTTTGAGGCGAAACTTCGTCCGGGATCCGGGAGACAGTCGGGGCGGGCGATGGCAAGAAGCACGACATGGAGAGCGACGCGCTCTTGCTGCGCGCGACCGACTACCGCGAGACCGACCGTATCGTCACGCTGTTTACGCGCGAGGCGGGGAAGGTGAGCGCGATCGCCCGCGCCGCACGCGGGTCACGGCGGCGCTTTGCGGGCGCGCTCGAACCCTACGCCGTGATCGCCGTCGAGCTCGAGCCATCCCGCAAGGAGCTGTACAACTTCAAGCGCGCCGAGGTCCGCCTCGCCTTTCCTGGCATCCTTTCGGAGCTCGCGCGCATGGAGGCGGCCGGCGCCGCGCTCGCGTTGCTGCGCGAAACGCACGCGCCGCATGCGCCCGACCCAGCGCTGTTCGTGAGCGCGGTGCAATACCTGACGGTGGTCGATCACGAAGGCGACCCGCAACGGCGCTTGCTCCTGGCCTTTGGGCTGCGCGTGCTGGCCTTGATGGGTCTAGCGCCGCGCTTGACGGTGTGTGGCCGCTCGGGCGAGCCCGTGCCGAACGCGCGCTCGGCGTACTTCGATCCGGTGCTTGGGGCGGTGGTTTCGCGCCATTTCGGAGGCGGGCCGTTCTTGCTTTCGGCAGACACGCGCGCGCGTTTGCGGGCGGCGCAGGGCGAAGACTGGCTACGAAGCGCGCGCCAGGACTGGGACGATGCGGAGTTCCGAAACGCGCGCGCCGCGATCGCGAGTTTCCTGCGCGCGCACGTGGCCGACCAGCTCGCGTCCCGGCTGTTTCCCGACGTGGCGGGCTAGCACAGCGCGGCCTCGTGGGGCGCTGGAGCACAAGCCGGCCGCGCGCCTACACGCTTCCCGTGCGCGCGCTCTATCCAGAGATCTCGGCTTTGCGATAGGCTCGATGCGACAAGAAATGGGGTGGTCGCGCAGATCCAGCGGATCTGCGGCCGTTTCATGGCGGCGGTTGGCGCTCGGGGGCGAGACCGTCGCCGGCAGAGCTGCGGAAGGCGTTCGAGGATCGCGAACGCACGTGGAGGAGGGGGGAGGCGTGCCGCTTCGTGTGCTCGTGGTCGAAGACTCGCCGGGGATGCGCTCGTTCGTCCGGGCCACGCTGGAGGAAGGGGGCTTGGCCGAGGTCACCGAAGCCGCGAACGGCTTCGAGGCGCTCCGGCTCTTGCCGCGCGAGCGTTACGACCTGGTCGTGACCGACATCAACATGCCCGACATCCACGGGCTCGAGCTCCTGTCTTTCATGCGCAAGAGCGAGGTGCACGCGCTGACGCCCGTGATCATCGTGAGCACGGAAGGCGCCCAGCGCGATCGCGAACGCGGCATGGCGCTGGGCGCGAACGCCTACTTGACCAAACCTTTCGACCCGGAGGCCCTGCGCACCACCGCTCGACGGGTCGTCGAAGCGCGCGTAGGCGCGCGCGAGCGGAATGATGAGGCGCGCGCGCGCGAGCGCAGTGACGTGCAACCGGCACCGAGGCCCGCGGGCACGCAGGCCCCGGCCAAGCGCGACGGCAAATGAGCGAGAGATTCGGTTCCATGGAGCGAGGTGGGGGGAGCGCGCGTGGCGGGGCCTGACGACGAGAGCGGTGTAAGAGAGGAGTTCCTGTCCGAGGCACAGGAGATCATCGAGACCCTCTCGCGCGACCTGTTGCTGCTCGAGCAGAGTCAGAAAGAGGGCCGCAGCGATCCGGACCTGCTCAACGACATCTTCCGCGCCGTGCATACGCTCAAGGGGCTCGCGGGCATGTTCGGGCTGCCGAGTCTGCAGACGCTGGCCCATACGCTCGAGAACCTGCTCGACGATCTGCGCCTGGGCCGCGTCGATCTGACGCAAGACACGCTCGACATCCTGTTCGACGGCATCGAGCGCATCCAGCGCATCCTGGCGAGCGGCGGCGCGGAGGGTACGCTCGACATCTCGGACCTCGAGAAATCGATCGATCGCGTGGCCGAGGCCGCGCCGGTCGAGCGCGATCCGCTGCGCGATTATCAGCTCGGCGAAAACGTGCTGGGCGTGCTGACCGAGTACGAGGAGCATCGGCTGCGCCAGAACGTCTCCGAGGGCATGCCGCTCTACCGGCTGCGCGTCAGCTTCGGGCTGGCTTCGATCGATACTGCCCTGGAGGAGCTCAAGACCCGCGCGCGCTCGCTCGCGGAGCTGATCACGTTCCTGCCCAGCATGGGCGGCGGCGACGACGACGTGATCGATCTCGAGGTGTTGCTCGCCAGCGCGAGCGAGCTCGAGCCGTTACGCGAGGCGCTGTGCACGGGCGAAGCTGTGCTCGAGCCGGTGCCGCGCCGCGGCGGCGCTCCCTCGGCGCTCACGCCACCGGCGGCGGCGCTGGCGGCCGCGGGCACAACGGCCGAAGCGCGCGGCCTCGAGCGTGACCCTAGCCAAGAAGCGCGCGGCGGGCGCGAGGCGAGCGAAGAAGCGCACGGCTCCGGACGCGAGACGAGCCAAGAAGCGCACGGCTCCGGACGGGAGGCGAGCCGAGAAGCGCGCGGCTCCGGGCGGGATGCGGGCCC
>CAZYWR010000582.1:0-6431 GCA_964651185.1 uncultured Polyangiales bacterium | reverse complement strand
GGGAGAACAAGCGGGTGTTCACCAGCACCGCGCAGGAGTGCCTGCCGGCCGTGCTCGACTTCAATCGCAGCGCGGTGCAGGGACGCATCGCCGAGATCGCGCGCTCGCTCGGGGTGCGCGGCAGCGACGAAGACACGCTCGCGTTCGAGTGCTCGGGCGCGGTGCGGGCGCTGCGGCACAAGGTAGGGCTGCCGGAGGGGCTGCGCTCCCAGGGCATCAGCGAGCAACACGTACCGAAGCTCGCGCGGCTCGCGATGGAGGACGCTGCCCACCGCAGCAACCCGCGCGTCTGCACCGAGCAAGACATGGAGCAGCTTTACCGCGTCTCGATGTGAGCGTCGGGGTAGGGTTCCGAGCTTCGCTCGTTTGCGCGCTCTCTCCGCTCGCCGCGTGCGCGTCGCCTTGTGACGAGACCGCGGTCGGGAAGTTCTGCGGAGCGCGAGAAGTGACCGCTCCCATCGTGCAAATGCAGGGCTGGCCTGTGGTGGAGGCCAGGATCGAGGGGCGCCCAGCGCGTATTCTGATGGATACGGGTGCGAGCTCGATCGTGGTGTCGGCGGCGTTGCTCGGCCTGCGCGATCGAGCTTGGCACACGCTGGCGGAGCTGTGCATTGGCGAACTTTGCATCGACGAGGCCACCGTGTGGGCCGAGGACAACCAGCTCGTCACGGCCACCCCAGGGGACCTCCAGGTGCATGGCTTGATCGGCATGTCGCTCCTGCGTTATGGCGTGCTCGAGCTCGATCACGGGCGAACGATCCGCTTCGGTTTTCGGGATGAGGTCTGTGCCGGCACGGCGATCCCCGTGAGCTTCGACGACTCTGGTCGGCCCCTCGCGGCGGCGGCGATCGACGGGGCGGGGCTCGGGCCTGTCTTGCTCGACAGCGGAGCGCTCTACACGGTGCTCGCCGACCAGACGGTGGATCGCCTCGCTCCGTACCTACGCGACAGCGCCATGCCGACGACGGCCTGCGACGTCAGCGGCTGCAACCAGAGCGCGTCGCTGGGGCTGCTGCGTGAGGTGTGCGTGGGGACCCAGTGCGAGCAGATGGTCGACGTGAAGTTTCCGGTCTGGGACGCCATCGGCAATAGCTTTCTGACGCGCGGCCGCTATGCCTTTCATCCGCACGCGAGCGAGCTCGTTCGATGCGCCGACTAGCGCCGTGCGAGCGCTGCGAGGCGACGATCCCGCGGCGGGCCTCTGCCGCGCGGCACGACCCGGCACATGGAAGCTGGGCGAGCGCCCGCGCCTATGCGACGCGTCGCCGCCCAGCGCGACGCTTGCGCTAGGCGGCCGAAAGCACCACAAAGGGCGCGCTATGTGCTTTCTCGATGAGCTCAAGTGGCGCGGCTTGCTGCATCAGACCACGGGAGAAGACGAGCTGCGCGCGCACCTGGCGACTCCGGGTCGCGTCGGGTACTGCGGCTTCGATCCCACGGCGGATAGCCTGACGGTCGGAAATCTGGTGGCGATCATGCTGCTGAAGCATTTTCAGCGCGCGGGCCATCGTCCGATCGTCGTGATCGGCGGCGGTACCGGTTTGATCGGCGATCCGTCCGGGAAGGACAGCGAGCGCACCCTGCTCTCGCGCGAGCAGGTCGAGGCCAACGTCGCAGGTCAACGCAAGCTGTTCGAGCGTTTCCTCGACTTCACGCCGGGGCTGTCGAACGCCGCGCGCCTCGTGAACAACGCGGACTGGCTGGCGCGCCTCGGTTACCTCGAGGTGCTGCGCGACGTGGGCAAGTACTTCTCCGTGAACGCGATGATTCAGCGCGATTCGGTGCGCACACGCCTCGAAAGTCGCGAGCAGGGCATCAGCTACACCGAGTTCAGCTACATGCTGCTCCAGGCCTACGACTACCTGCATCTGTCGCGCACGCTCGACTGCACGCTGCAGATGGCCGGCTCCGATCAGTACGGCAACATCGTGGCCGGCATCGATCTCATTCGGCGCGCGGCGCACGGCGAACGGCCAGCGTTCGGCGTCACCGCGCCGCTGCTCACCCGCGCCGACGGAAAGAAGTTCGGCAAGAGCGAGAAGGGCGCGGTCTGGCTGAGCGCCGAGCGCACGAGCCCCTACGCCTTTTATCAGTTCTGGATCAACGTGGACGACGCGGACGTGATCGGGTACCTGCGCACGTTTTCGCTGCTGACCGAGCCGGAGATCGCGGCCATCGCCCGGGCGCACACGGCAGAGCCCCACAAGCGCGACGCGCAGCGCCAGCTGGCACGCGAGCTCACGGAGCTCGTGCACGGGCACGAGGAGCGCGTCGCCGCCGAGCGCGCGGCGGACGCCCTCTTTCGTGGCGACGTGCGCGCGCTCGAGCCCCGTCTGCTCGACGAAGTGTTCGCCGACGTGCCGCACACCGAGCACCCCAAAGCGCAGCTCGAAGGAGAGGGCGTGGCGCTGCTCGAGCTTCTGCCGCAGACCACGCTCGTCACGAGCAAGCGCGAAGCCCGCCAATTCCTCGAGAGCGGAGCGGTCGCAGTCAACGGCCAGCGCGCGGCACTCGGGCAGCAGTTGACGAGCGCGGACCTGGTGCACGGGAAGGTCATCTTGCTCAAGCGCGGCAAGAAGAACTGGCATCTTACGCGCTGGGCGTGAGCGACTCGCGCGGCGTCAGATACTCTCGAAGTAGCGCTTCAGCTCCCAATCGCTGACCGCCTTGGCGTACTGCCGGAGCTCCCACTCGCGTGTCCGCACGTAGTGATCCACGAAGGGCGCGCCCACCACGGCGCGAGCGAGCTCGCTGCGTTTGAGCGTCGCCGTCGCGCTCGCCAGATCGCGGGGTAAGGGCCGCGCGTCCGCGTCGCCCGAGGCATCTCCCGAGGCGGGCGGCGGCGGCTCGACCGCGTGCTCGATCCCGTACAGCCCCGAGCCGAGACAGGTGGCCATGGCGATGTACGGGTTGATGTCTGCGCCCGTCTGCCGGTACTCGAAGCGCGTGCTCGCGCCGCCGCTGCCGCCGATGGAACGCACGGCCGTGGTGCGGTTTTCGACGCCCCAACTCGCGGTGAGCGGAGCCCAGACGCCCGGCACGTAACGCTTGTAGCTGTTGACCGTGGGCGCATAGAGCGCGGTCAGCTCGGCCGCACCGAGCACGAGCCCGCCGAGATAGCGCCGGCCGAGCTCGGAGAGTCCGTACGCTGCCTTGGCGTCCGCGAACAGATTCTTGTGCAGCGTGCTGTCCCACAAGCTCTGGTGCAGGTGGCCGCTCGAGCCGGGCAGATCGGCGTTCCACTTGGCCATGAACGTGACCGCGAGCCCGAGCTGCGAGGCGACCTGCTTGACCAAAGTCTTGAACAGCGCGGCCTGATCCGCGGCGGCGACGGCCGGCGCGTACTTGATCGCGGCCTCGTACACGCCGGGCCCTGTCTCGGTGTGGAAGCCTTCGATGGCGATGTCGAAACGCTCGCATGCATCGAGCAGGCTGTGCACGAACGTCTGATGTTGTCCGGTACGCAGCCATGAGTAGCCGTACATGCCGGGGCTGAGCGGTTCGAGCTTCTGATAGCCCTTGGTGCGCAGCGACTCGGAGCTCTCACGGAACACCCAAAACTCGAACTCGGCCCCGAAGAGCGGCACGAAGCCGCTGGCCTCGGCGCGCGCGACCACGCGTTTGAGCAAGCTGCGCGGACAGGCAGGGTGTGGTTTGCCGTCGGTCCCGCGAAAGTCGAGCAAGAAGCCGGCCGTGTGCGGTTCGTTCGGCAGCACGCGGACGCTGTCGAGATCGATCTGCGCGTGGATGTCCGGGTAGCCCGAGCTCGGGCCGGTCACCGCCGTGTTGTCGTAGCAGGCGTCGTTGATGTCCCAGCCGAAGATCACGTCGCAGAAGCCGAAGCCGCCCTCGGCCACGGACCAGAACTTGTCGAGCGAGAGGTACTTGCCCCGCAGCACGCCGTCGACGTCGAACCCGCCCACCTTGACGCGGTGCACCGCGTGCGTCTCGAACAGCTCCCGAAGCTCGTCCAGATCCATGCTGCCACTATACACGCTCGCGCTGATATGCTGATGCGATGCGCTCGGGGGAGTTGGCCGCGCCGGCGCGCTGGTGAAGCTACGCTTCGTGCTCTGGGACAGCGGCGATCCGTTGCTCGATTCGGCCGTCGTGATCGACAACTTTCGTTTTCTGGTCGAACCGCCGACCGCCGGCACGCGGCCGTTGACCTCGGGCTGAGGGCGGGACGCGAGCTCTTTTCCTGACGCCGGTGAACGCCTCGATGCTATGTGTCAGGGCTGATCGGGACCCGCCTCGCATCACTGGCTCGCGCGCCCGCGGCTCTTCGCATCACCGGCTCGCGCGCGTCCGCGCACTCGTCACATCACTGGCTCGCGCGCCCGCGCGCTCTTCGACCATGGCCCGCAAAGCTCGACTGCCTACCGAGACGAAGCCTCCGCCCCGGACGTTCTCCACCCGCGCGCGCGCGCACCGCGCGCTCACGCCACTCGCGCGCACACTGCGCGACGCGAAGCGCCGTGCGACGCCGCTCGACGCGCTCGAGCTGGCCAGCCGAACATGGCAGCGCGGCGAGCGCATCGACATCGGCCAGCTCGCGCAGGAGCTCGGGGTCGCGCGGGCGACCGTGTTTCGTTGGGTCGGGAGCCGCGAGCTGCTCTACGGCGAGGTGTTGAGCCAAGCGTACGCGCTCCAGCGCGCGCACATCGTGCAAACGGCGAAAGGCAGCGGGATCGAGCGCATCGTGCACATCGCGCGGCGAAATCTGCACGCGCTGTCGACCTCCGGGCCGCTGCGCAAGTTCATCGAGCAGGACCCCGAGTTCGCCATTCGCGTGTTGACTTCGAAGTCGAGTCCGGTCCAGGCGCGCACGATCGAGCTCGAAGTGACGTCATTGCGCGAGCTCCTCGGAGCGGCGAAGATCAAGCCGCGGCTGGACATCGATACGCTCGCCTACATCATTATCCGGATCGGCGAGGCCTTTCTTTATGCGGACGTGATCAGCGGGCGCAAGCCTGAGATCGAGAAGGCCGTCGCGGCGATCCGCATCTTGGTTTCGGGCGGGCGGTCGAAACGTCGGGCGCGCAGCGCGAAATCACGCTGAGGCTTGCGGCTTTAGCGCCGCGCGCAGGAGCTCGCGCTCGCGCTCCTCGGTCTCACTCGAGAAGCGCACGAACAAGGTCAGGCTCGCGCAAGCGGTCACGGCCACGCCGAGCCACATGAAGGCCGCGCTCATCGACAGGCTCTCCTCGCGAAACAACAAGCCGGCGACGACGGCGCCGAAGTTGCCGCCGGCGCCGATGATGCCCGCGACCGAGCCGAGCGCGCGCCGGTTGATGAACGGTACGACCGCATAGGTGCCGCCCGAAGCCATCTTCGTGAATAGCGCGAACAGGATCATCGCGAAGATCGCGGCCGGCAAGGTGCGCATCTGCGCGAAGAACACGAGTCCGAGCCCCTCACCGACGAGCAGGGAGCCGAGCAACAGCACGCGCCCGCGCAGCCCAAAGCGCAGCGCCACCCGATCCGACGCCCAGCCGCCGAGCGCCCGGGCGAACAGATTCATCAGACCATAGCTGCCCGCCACGAGCCCGGCGGTGGTCACGCTCAGCGCAAACATGTCGGCGAAATAGAGCGCCGCCAAGTTGTGAAAGGTCAGCTCGATGCCGAAGCACGACGCGTACGTGAGGAAGAGCGCCCACACGCGGTAGTCTCGGCAAGCCTCGACGAAGGTGTTGCCATCGCGGTCGCCGTACTTGCGTACCACGGCGACTCCGTCTTCGACGTTGCCCGCCGGATAGTCCTGCGTGAGCTTGTAATAAAGGATGCCCCACACGAACATCAGCGCGCCCGGCACCAGCATGGCGAGGCGCCAGCCGTAGAACTGGCTCACGCCGAGCGAGACGAAGGCGCTCATGATCAGCGGCGTCGCGATTTGCGCCACGCCGCCGCCCAGGTTGCCCCAACCGGCGGTCGTCGCGGCCGCGCGGCCGACCACGTTGGGCGCGAACATCACGCTCGCGTGGTACTGCGTGATCACGAACGACGCGCCGATGCCGCCGATGGCGAGCCGGAACAGCAGAAACGAGGCGTAGTCGTGCGCGAGCCCGAGGCCCATCACCGGCAGCGAGCCGAGCAAAAGCAGCGCTGTGTAAGCGCGGCGCGGTCCGACGCGATCACAAACCCAGCCGACCACGAGCCGAACCAGGATGGTCGCGGCGACCGACGCCACGACCGTATCGCCGAGCTGCGCCTTGCTCAGGTGCATCTCCTCGCGGATCACCGGCATGAGCGGCGCGACCGCGAACCAGCCGAAGAACGTGAGCAAGAAGGCCGACCAGGTCATGTGGAAGGCGCGCATGGACGGCGTGCGGAAGCTGAACAGGTCGATGCGATTCGCGGGCTGATTCACGGGTGCGATCTCCGGATGGTTAGACACGGCTGACTTTCACTGCAGACTGTTTGAAGTTGGG
>CAZYWR010000581.1:0-1619 GCA_964651185.1 uncultured Polyangiales bacterium | reverse complement strand
GCGCGCAGATCGCGCTCGGCGCTTCGTTCGGAGATGGCCAGACGTACGAGACGATGGTGCACGAACTCGGACACGCGCATGGCCGCGGCCACTCGCCATGTTCGGATGGCGGCGCGATCACCGGCGTCGATCCGAACTATCCGGACAGCAAGGGCGCGACCGTGAGCTGGGGCTGGGACAGCCGCAGCGAGACGCTGATGGACCCTACGCACAAAGACATCATGGGTTACTGCCAGCCGAACTGGATCAGCGACTACAACTACTCCGCGATCTACGAGCGCTCGCTGCGCGTGAATGAGAAGGCGCTCATCTTCGGCGAGGACGATGAGCACTGGGAGCAGCTGATTCTGTACTCGGACGGACGCACCCGTTGGGGCGGCGCAGTCGAGACGAGCACGCCGGGCGGCGAACACGAAAGCGCGGACGTGCTCGACGCGGCGGGCAATGTGATCACGCAGGTCGACGTCGTGCGCGTGCCGCTCGCGGACGTGACGAACGAGTTCGTGTATATCCCCGAGGTCCAATCGGGATGGGTGGCGCTGCGGCTCCACGACCACGTGATCAAGCTGGCCGAAATCCTCCCCGCGCTCTAAGCAGCGCTGGCGCGCTCATTGGCTCCTCGCGCGCAGCGATCTGACGCGAGGCTTCTACGACCCACGCGCTACGGCGCGCTCCAAGGGCCGCCTTGCGACAGCCAGCGGTAGAAGCAGCGACTTCCGGGCCGCGCAGCGAGCGCCCGGGTCGCATCGCCTCGGCTACGCCCCGCGCCGAAGCGCCTCAACCAGCCCGCAGGGAAACGCCTCAACCAGCCCGCAGGATCGGGAGCATCGTGAGGGCCGACTTCTCTTCGCACGCCTGTTCGCCGTCGAGGATACCAGCGACCTCCGGACGGCATCCTCCGCAGCCGCTCCCGGCCCCGCAGGCTCGGCCCACCTCGTTCAAGCTGCGAGCGCCATCGCGCGCGCAGCGACGTATCTCCCGATCCGAAACGCCGAAGCAGTGACAGACAATCATCGCGGACCCTCGACATTCACATTGTGGATCGAGGCTCTTGAAAATCAATATCAAAAACTCGTGCGCGCTATCACGAAGCCGCTAAGGCGTTGAAATCGCTACACCGTATGTTGGCTGTAGGGCTCTCGTTCCCCATCTAGTTGGCGTTGACGATCAACTTCACTTCGCCGCTTGGCGGAATGACGACCGTTTTTTCTTTCGGCGCCGCGCGGCCCGGCTGCTCGACGCTGACTGTGTACGCGCCGCCAGCGACCCCGCGCAGCTCGCAGCGGCCGGCCTTGTCGGTCATGCAGCGGTGCTTGAGCTCGCCCCGGCTGAGCTGCACGGTGCCCTCCGCGCTCGTCCCGTCGGGCCGCCGGAGTTCTACGATCACGGTGGCCTCCGCCGCGGCGGGCCGGGGCAATAAGAACGAGCCAGCAGCCAGCACGAACCCGAACGCCAGTGCGCGGCCCGAACGCGCGCGGGCGAGCGAAAAGGGCCCGAAGCGCGCGCGAGCGCGCGCAAGCGAGACGCGTGAGAGGCGCGCATGAAAAGCGCGCCGGAGCGAAAGCCGCGCGCGAGCGCGGGCGAGCGAAAAGACCTCAAAGCGCGCGCCGGCGCGCGCG
>CAZYWR010000580.1:0-4028 GCA_964651185.1 uncultured Polyangiales bacterium | reverse complement strand
TTCGCCTCTTCACGCGCGACCAGCGTCCGCTCAGTTTTTGCTGCGACTGACGATCATGTAGAGCGCGAAGGTGCCGCAGGCGACCGCAACGAAGATCGGGAGCCCATAGCGCGCGCTGAGCTCCATGGCCGCGCCCGCGAGCGTCGGCCCGAACAGCGCGCCTGCGCCCCAGCCGAGCCCCATCAACGCGTACACGCCGATCGCGTCGGCGCCCCGAAAGGCGCTTCCGACCTGCGAGACCGTGATCGTGTAGATGCCGACGAAGGCCCCGCCCCATACGAAGACCCCAAGGAACGCGAGCCCATGCACGCCCATCAGCCAGGGCCACGCCGACGCACCCAGCGAAGCCACGACGGCCAGCGCGATCGCGAGCCGGCGCTTGTCCGTGCGATCCGCGAGCCAGCCGATCGGCAACTGCATCAACACCGCGCCCGCGAGCAGGCACGATACCAAGTGCATGCCCTCACGCTCGCTCCAGCCGAGGTGGCTCGTGTACAGCCCGATGAACGACAGGCCGGACGTCTCGATCGCGCTGTACAAAAGCGACGTGACGATCGCCACCGGCGCCAACCGCAAATAGCGGAGCGGAGAGCTCCTGGCCTCGAGGATGCGCGCCGGCGTGACGACCGAACGGCGCGCGATCGGCACCATCGCGCAGAGGGCGATCGCGGCCCCCCAGGCGTACGCAGACGCGCCGAAGCCGACGAGCGACAAGATCGAGGGCCCCGCCGCGAAGCCGAGCGACATGGTCGCTTGGTAGACGGCGTTGGTCGTGCTGCGCGCCTCTTCGGTGCTCAACTCGTTGGCCCAGGTCTCCGACAGCACGAACAGCGTCTCGGCCGCCATGCCGAGCACGATGCGCAGCGGGAACCAGAGATAGGGCGTGGGCATGCGCGGAAACGACAAGAGTACGAGCGTCGCCACACACAGCGCGCCGCACACGAGCCGGCGCGCGCCATAGCGCGCCGCCATACGGGGCAGCACGGGCGTGACCAACAGCACGCCCAGCGCGTGCATGGCCGCGTTGAAGCCGATGAACAGCTCGCCGTAGCCGCGCTTCGACAAGCTCTCGCTGATCAGCGGTGAGGAGAGGCTGTAGGTCAGCCCGAACACGGCGGCAGTCAACATCACGGCGGCGAGCGAGCGGCGGCGACGCGACGGCGAAAGCGCGGGACGAGGCGCCTGTTCGATCTCCGCGAGCATGAGAGCGTGATTCTCCGCGACCAAGGCGTTTCGTGACGAGCGCACTTGGCCAGACTGCGCCTGGGCGGGCATTAGCTTGGCTTGCCCGCGCGTGTCAACGGGTCATTCTCGCTGAACCCCTCCGCCGTCGGGCTGGAGCGGCGAGGACCCGTCGTAACGTCGCTGCGCCGAGCGCCGACCAGAGCGCGTAGCGCGGCCCTTCCTCTCACTCTGGTCTAGAAGCCATGGAGCATTCCGTAAGCATCGCCAGCGCGCGCACGTCCGCGCCGTATCGAGGGCCCACCTTTCGTCTCGTCGAGCAGGCGGATTGGGACGAGCTCCGCCGGCAGCGCGGCCTGCGCAAGCGCAAGCGACCGCTGTTGGTCAAGGGCGCGATCAAGCACTGGCCGGCCAGCGAGCGTTGGACGTTCGAAAGCCTGGCCGCGCTACGGCGCAAGGATGGCTCCGAGGTCACCACGCGCTTTCAGATCGGGCTCGCGGAGCAGGGGAAGAGTCGCAAGCAGGTGGTCGCGCCGATCGCGCCCTATTTGCGCTCGCTGGCACAGGCCGAGCGCGAGGCGCGGGCCGCCGGCAAGGAGCGCGTCGGTCTGTTGCCCGCGCACGTGCACGCGCAGCTCTCGCCGAACGACCGCTTCGAGCTCGATTGGTCGTTCATGAAGACGTTCAAACCCGACCAAGTCTACATCTCGCTCTGGCACATCTTGGATGAGTTCCCGGAGCTGAAGAAAGACTTCTTGGTCCGAGAGCTGTGGCCGGGGCTGCGCTGGGACTGGGCCTATACGTTCATCGGGCCGATGAACAGCGTCACCGGCATCCACTACGACTATCCGACCAATCTGTTTTGTCAGGTCAGCGGCGTGAAGGAGTTCCTGTTGTTCCCGCCGGACCAAGACGCGCTGATGTGCCCCTCACGCAAGTACGACTGGGGCGGCAAGCTCAGCCACATCGATGTCACGCGGCTCGACGAGCAGCCCGAGCTGGCGGCCACGTTCGCGCGCGCGCAAGGGCTCTACGCGCGCGTGGAGCCCGGCGATGCGTTGTTCGTGCCGCGCCGCACCTGGCACACGGTGTTCTCGCTGCTGCCGTCGATCAGCCTGGCCGTGTTCGGGCTGACGCCGAGCGAGCTGGTGATCGACGGCGTGCCCTCGGTGCTGCTCGCGCTGCTGCATTGGCTGCGTTTGTACGGGCGCGGCAACTGCACCTGTCACGAGATGGCCGGCGCCGAGCCGGTCGCGAACGTCTAAGAAGGTGTTCCACATTCACGGCCGAACATTCAGCCCTCATGGCATGTGGCGCGCGCACGACTGTGGGCTAGCCGCCAGTCGGCGTTTTTTCGCGCTCTTCCGTGAACATTTGCGTGATACTGCCGACGAAAATGGCTTTGTCCGTCCAACGCGGCTCGATGCACAATGCGGGAGCGTGCTCCGAGCACGAGGGGGTGAACATGGTTGTGGTCCACTGGAGACGACCGACGCGACGCATGCTTTCGGCGCTGGTGCTGGCCGCTTCGGCGGCCGCGTGTGGCGCGAAGCAGCAAGCCAAGGCGCCTGAGACTGCGCTCGCGGTGAGCCGCACGCCGCAGCAGGCGGGCGAGCTCGCGCAGCTGCCGGAGCGGCCGAGGTGCGAGCCGGTGAGCGCGCACTTCGGTTACGACGACAGCGAGCTCAGCGCGCCCGCGCGCGAGACCCTGGCGAACTATCAGCGCTGCGTGCAGCGGCTCGGCGTCGATCGCGTGCGCGTGCGCGGCATGACCGACCCGCGCGGCACCGAGGAGTACAACCTGGCCCTCGGGGCACGCCGCGCGGATGCGGCCGCTCATTACCTGACCGCGCTCGGGCTCGCGCACGCAGACGCGAGCTCCGTGGGCGAGGAGCTGGCGCAAGGCGCCGACGAAACGAGCTGGGAAAACGACCGGCGCGCGGACGTCATGCTTCCGTAAGGCTTCCGTAAGGTCTGCGCGCTCCATGCTGGCGTCGCCGCGTGGCGCTTCGGCCCGCATTCCTGCCGCACGCGCGGGCGCGTGCGCTGCTGGCGTCGCCGCGTGGCGCTTCGGCTCACATTCCTGCCGCCCGCACGCGTCGGCGCGCGCGCTGCTGGCGTCACCGCGTGGCGCTTCGGCTCACCTTCCTGCCGCCCGCACGCGCCGGCGCACGCTTCAGCTTCCGCGCTGGAGCTCCGCGATGCGGCGCGCGAGGAAACGCCGCTCGGGCTCGCCTTGCGCCAACGTGCGCGCTTGCTCGTACGCGGCGAGCGCGGCGCTCTTGCGCCCCAAGCGCCGCAGCAAATCGGCGCGCGCGGCGTGAAAGAGGTGGTAGCCGTCGAGCGCGCCCTCCGCATCGAGCGCGTCGAGCTCGCCGAGCCCCTGCTCCGCGCCGCGCGCCATGGCGATGGCGACCGCTCGGTTCAACGCCACGACAGGAGAGGGCTGGACGCGCACCAGCAAATCATAGAGCGCGGCGATCTGCGGCCAATCCGTGGCCTCCGAGCTCGCCGCCTGCGCGTGACAGGCGGCGATCGCTGCCTGGAGCGCGTAAGGGCCGGGCCGGCCCGCGCTCTTACGGAGCGCGCTTTCCGTGCGCGCCAAGCCTTCCGCGATGGCTGCGCGGTCCCAACGCGCTCGATCCTGATCCTCCAGCAGCACCAGGTCGCCCGCCGCGTCGAGCCGCGCGTCGCGGCGCGAGTCGTGAAGCAACATCAGCGCGACCAGTCCGTCCGCCTCCGCATTCTCAGGCAACAGCCGCGCCGACAGGCGACCCAAGCGGATCGCCTCGGCGCACAAGTCCCGGCGGATGAGGGCGTCGCCCAAGGTGGCCGCGTAGCCTTCG
>CAZYWR010000579.1:0-3172 GCA_964651185.1 uncultured Polyangiales bacterium | reverse complement strand
GTAGTCGGTTCATTAAACTGCTCCTGGAGAAAATGCGCCGCAGCGCAATCCCAGCGGGCTCGGGGGCGTCCCGCGTTTTCGAGCGCACACTGATACATATGTCGCGCGACGAGTCTACTCTTTCGAGCCAATTTGGCCCGGAGTTGCCGCTTTTTGCGCGACGACGCGCCACGTGCTGCGGACCGCAGCGCGTGACGCGTGAAAGTCGGAAACCGATCGGGAACGTACTGTTCCGCGGGTGCTGGCGAGAGCAGACCTAACGCCTGTGCAGCCCGCGGAGCTTCGCGAGAGCGATCGTGTCAGTGCCCAGCGTCTAGTCCGCCGTCCACGGTCGCCGTCGTGCCCGCGTCGCCGAGCTTGAGCGCTCCAGTTGTCGGATCGCAGGGGATCATCTGTGCTGCGGGCTGCGCAACGAAGAATGCCGTCGACTCCATGCAACCGAAGCCGCCGTTCGACGCCGTTGATCCGAGCAGCAGGCCCATGTCCGTGTCACCGCTGCAGAAGCCCTTCTTTGTGCAGCAGCCTGGATACGAGATCGCGAGCGACATGCCAGCCACCTTCACTGTCGTGTCGATGCGACCGTTGCCCTTGGTCCCAGCGTCAGTCGCGGGCTCCTGTGAGTCGATCAGAGCTCCACAGGCGGATGAGGCAACGCCGGGTGCGTCCTTTTCCAAGAAGGCGGGCAGTCCAGCGTCCGTGCCGCCGAGCGAGGCGGACGAGAGTCCGCAGACGTCCTGGTTGGAGGCGTTCTTCGCACAGCCAGCCGCAAACGTGATGCCGGCGCCGGGCGAGTACGACGAACAGGTCATGGTTCCGCACGTTACCGTGCCGCCGCCGGAATCCGTGCTGGGGCCCGCGTCGTGGAGACCGCTGTCCATGTTCGAAATCCCGGCGTCGTGGCCGGCGTCATTGTTGTTGCCGCCATCGCCGGGGCTGGTGTCATCGCTGTCGTCGCCGCAGGCCACTGCGAACCCGGCGAGCGCCAGCACCATAAGTAGTCGCTTCATGCAATCGCTCCTTCTATTCGCGCGTCCCGCGCGGTGAGCGCGCGGGTGCGTCCCCCCTGCGCGCGCGACACTCATAACTCTGGAGTGCGCTAACGGTCCAACAAATCACTTTGCTGGGTACCCCTAGAGCGTAGAAGAGCTGCCGGGCGAAGTTTTATTCCGCGAATGATTAGAAAGTGCCGATCGCGTGCCCGGCGTCGATGCTGCTTGCGGGGAGAGCGCTTTGTGGGGCGGCGGCGCCGTCGCGATTCGCCGCACCTGCGTCCGTAGCGTGCGCGCCGGCGTCCCTGCCAGCGCCCGCGTCCGCGATCGTCCCAGCGTCGAATCCGAACACTGGCACGCTCTGCGGCACACACACGGTGTCGTGCATGGCGGCCGGAGCGTCGGGAGCGCGGTACGCATCGGCCAGACTTTCGCACTGGTAGCCGAGGCGACATTCGTTCTTACCCAGCGTGCAGGACTTGAAGCACTTGCGCGCCCAGGTGCTGGTGAACGGGTAGTCGGGATCTGCCAGCTCGGCGTCGCCGACCGGGCACGCCGCCCCGGGGCCGCACTCCATGCTGCTCTTGCAGTCGGCGGTGCAGTAGCCGCCGGGGTAGAACGTCCCAGCCGGCGAGGTGATCAAGCACTCCGGAAGCTCCCCCTGGCAGCCCTGGCTGGCCGTGCAGGCGGCCCCCGCGTTGCTGACCTTGATGCTCGGCAGGACGGCGGCATCCGGCGGAAGGCTGGGCTCGTCGACCGGGTCCATCGCCCTCTGGACGCCATCGTCCCCACAGCTGAGGACGAGCGCGATCGCCAAGGTCGCGAGCGCGCGGCAGCTCGCGACGGATCGTCCCGCGCGAGGCGCATGCCCGAACAACGTCCGCCCCATACCCAATAAGCAAGCTCGTCGCGTCATCGAAAGCTCCGTGAACGCCCGCAGCTCCCCGGTCTGGGGATGCTCGGCGCGCGCCGGCTCAAACGATGTTCATACTCGCGCGCTGGCCGCGATCCAACGCATCTGCGCTGCAATCCCCTCGAATCCAATGACGACGTCGTTCTTACAATCGACCGAGATCGAAACCGCGCCGCCGCTTTGATCGGCGCGCAATTGTGCCGCCTCGGCCGACAACGCTTCCCTCCTGCCGAGCCAGGGGCCAGGGAAGCTCAGGCCGCGGACGCGCGCGCGTCTTTGAGCATCTCGGCGGCCACGGCGCGCGTTTTCGCCGTGATGCGCAGGCCGCCCAGCATGCGCGCGATCTCCTCCTCCTGCTCGCTCTTCTTGAGTTTGCGTAGACGGCTCTGCGTGCGCTCGCCGATCACCGCCTTTTCGACTTTGTAATGGTGGTCCGCGAACACGGCGATCTGAGGCAAGTGGGTGATGCACAGAACCTGACGGTGTTCGGAGACGTCTTTGATCTTTCGTCCGATCACCTCGGCCACCGCGCCGCCGACGCCGCTGTCGACTTCGTCGAATACGTACATACCGGCCGGGCCGAGCCCGGCGAGCACCCGCTTGATCGCGAGCATGGCGCGGCTGAGCTCGCCGCCGCTGGCGATCTTGGTGAGCGGCCGCGCCAGCTCGCCGCGATTGGGCGCGATCAAGAACTCCGCGCGGTCGAGCCCGTGCGCCGAGAGGCGCGCGCCGTCGACCTCGATCTCACCGCTGCGCCCTTCGAGCGGGCTCACCTCGACCTCGATGCGCGCGCCGCCCATGCCGAGCGACGCCAGCTCCTTGCTGATCGCTTTCGCGAGCGCGCTCGCGGCGCGCTTGCGCGCCCCGCTGAGCGCCCGGGCGCCGTGTGCCGCGCGCTCGAGCTCGCGCGCGAAGGCGGTCCGCAAGCCTTCGCTCGTCTGCTCGTGATCGACCCAGGCCGCGAGCTCGTGTTGGCTCTGCTCCAGATGCTGCAACACCGCCTCGAGCGTCCCGCCGTACTTGCGCTTGAGCCGCTGGAGCGCGTGCAAGCGCTCCTCCGCGTGGCTCAGCGCTTCGGGGTCCGCGTGGAGCGTTCGCGTGTAGCGGCCGAGCTCGCGCGCCGCTTCCTCGAGCTGGGCATTCGCGCTCTCCAGGCGCTGGGCAAGCTCGCGCAGGCTCGGGTCGAGCTCCGCTGCCTCGCGCACCGAGAGCGTCGCCTGCGCTAGCGCCTCGCTGACCGATCCGTCGCGCTCGTACAAGCTCTCGGCCG
>CAZYWR010000578.1:0-1530 GCA_964651185.1 uncultured Polyangiales bacterium | reverse complement strand
AAGGCGGCCCGTCTGCTCAACCAGTGCCGCATCAGCCAGTCGAAGACGGTCGGCGGCCTCTCCGACCGCCAGCGGCACGAGCTGATTGCCCTCTTCAACCGCTAGCAGCGGCGACAAGCCGGTCTTCGTCGTCACCGGCCCGTCCGGTGCGGGCAAGGGGACGCTGATCCAGCTCGTGCTCCCGCGCTTCCCCGAGCTCGCGCTCGCCGTGTCCGCGACGACGCGTGCGCAGCGCCCCGGCGAGGAGGACGGCGTGCACTACTGGTTCCTCGAGCGCGACGAGTTCGACCGCCGGGTCGACGCCGGCGAGTTTCTCGAGTGGGTCGAGTTCGTGGGGAACCGCTACGGGACGCTCCGGTCGGAGATCGACCGGCTGCGCGCCGAGGGCAAGGCGCCGCTGCTCGAGCTCGAGACCGAGGGGGCGAAGCGTGTGAAGCGCCGCACCGAGGGAGCCGTGACGGTGTTCGTCACCGCGCCCGTCGACGAGCTCGACCGGAGGCTGCGCGAGCGCGCAACGGAGAGCTCCGGCGTGATCGACGATCGGCTGCGCAAGGCGCGCGAGCAGCTCGACGAGGCGGAGGACTTCGATTTCGTCGTCGTGAACGACGACCGCGCACGCGCGGCCGACGAGCTCGCACGCATCGTGGCGGACGCGCTCGACGGAGCCGCTACCATGGCGCGGCAATGATTCATCCCCGCATCGACGAACTGCTGGATCAGGTGGACTCCAGGTACGCCCTGGTGATCGTCGCCGCCAAGCGTGCCCGGCAGATCAACAACTACCACCACCAGCTCGGTGAAGGGACGTTCGACGAGTTCGCGCCGCCGCTCATCCAGTCGCGCTCGAAGAACTACCTGACGATGGCGCTCGAGGAGACCTCCGAGGGCAAGATCGTCTACGAGTACTCCTCGAACTCCAAGAAGTAGGCACGATTCCGGCGTGAGCCGGATCCTGCTGGGAGTGACCGGAGGGATCGCCGCCTACAAGGCGTGCGAGCTCGTGCGCCTGCTCGTCAAGCGCGGCCACGACGTGGTCCCGCTCGTCACGGCCGGTTGCTACACGGGCACCTGCGGCGACATCGCCTCGTGTGACCTGACGCCGGAGTGCGAGAAGATCCAGAACAAGGCGGACTGCACGGCTCGCCAGGGCACCTGCACCTCGGTCTACTACGGCACGAACTGCACGAGCTCCAACGGCTCGGCCTGCGACGAGGGCTCGGCGGGCTCGGCCATCCTCCCGACGCCCCACTCGCCCTCGGCCATCTCGCCCTCGTCCGGGCCGACGAGCTCGACGCCGCGGTCGAGCAGCGTCTGCACGTTCGCGCGGGTCGCCGCGTTCGCCCACATGCGCGGGTTCATCGCCGGCGCGACGAGCACCGGGCCGCGGTGTGCGAGCGCCGCCTCGGTGAGCACGTTGTCGGCGAGCCCGTGCGCGAGCTTCGCGAGCGTGTTCGCCGTACACGGCGCGACGACCAGCAGATCGGCGCGCGTCAGGTGCTCGTAGAGATCCTCGTTCCGCGGCCGCCGCGC
>CAZYWR010000577.1:0-2789 GCA_964651185.1 uncultured Polyangiales bacterium | reverse complement strand
TCGCGACCATCGATCCGGACTTGGTCGTGGCGCAGGGCGCGGCGATCCAAGGTGCGGCGCTGGCGGCCCAGCCTGAGCCGACCACCGGCACCTCGACCGCGATCGGACGCGTGGCCTTGCGCAAGATGGCCGCTCCGCTCGCCGCCGCCGAGGCGGCCAAGGCGGGCCCTGCGTTTCAGCCGAAACGCGCGCCGACGCTGCTCGGCATACCGCCGATCGACGCCGCGCAGGCGCGCCGTTCTGCGCCCGCCGAGCGGACCGCCGACGCCGGCCGAGAGTTCGGCGATGTTCCGACACACACGCTCGAGGTCGAGGCGAGCGATCTGGTCGCGCTGCCGACGATCGACGGCGATGCGCTCGAGGAGCTCGAGCCGCTGAGTCTGGAGGAGGATCGCAACACGGTCAGTCTGGACGCCGAGCCGGTGATCGAAGAGCTCGTGCTGACGCAGGGCCGGCCGCCGCTCTTACTCGACGTGACGCCGCAGACCTTGCGTATCGAGACGGTGGCGGGCTTCACCGAGGTGATCATCGAGCGCAACGCCGCCATCCCAGTCGAGCAGAGCCGCATCTTCACCACCAGCCAGGACTATCAAGAGGTGGTGCGCGCGCGCGTGTGTCAGGGCGAATCGCGCAAGCTCAGCGAAAACCAGGAGCTCGGCGCGGTCGAGCTGCACGGCCTCACGCCGACCGTGCGCGGCAAGACGCAGATCGAGGTGACGTTCGTGATGGACGCGGATGGCACGCTGCAGGTGCGCGCGCGCGATCTCACGACGGGCGCGGAGCAGCGCATCCGGATCGATCTGGTAGGCGCGGTGCGCGCGGACGAGATCGCCCGCATGCAGGAGCGCCAACAGGCGCTGGTGGGTTGAGGCGCGCATGGCCGACCAGGATCCGCTCGAGCAGCTCGACTATTACAGTTTGCTGTCCATCGATGCCGGCGCGAGCGCGGACGAGGTGCGGCGCGCGTTCCATCAGTTCGCGGCCAAGTACCATCCCGACAAGTTTCTCGGCCACGGCGCGGACGGGCGTAAGGTCGAGCGCGCGGCTCAGATCTACCGGCGCGGCGCGGAAGCTTACAAAGTGCTGACCGATCCCCGCCGGCGCAAGCTCTACGACGCGCAGCTCGCGCAGGGCCGCGTGCGCTTCGACGCCATGGCCGAGCCGCCGCCGGAGCCCGCCGTCCTGAACAAGTGGCCGATCAAGGTGAAGAACCCGCTGGCGCGTCCGTTCGCGACGAAAGCAGAACAGGCCTTCAAGGCCAGCGACTGGGGCACCGCCAAGGTGAACCTCAAGATGGCGCTGTCGAAGGACACCGGGAACGCGCAGATCGAGCTCTTGCTGGCGGAGATCGAGCAGCGCCTCGGTTCGGGCTCGGCAGGCTGATCTAGCGTTCGCTGTCGAGGGCGCGCATCTGCTCCGCGCCGTAGCGATCGCCGGAGAAGGTCGCGAGCGTGTCGAGCGCGCGCAGGTCGTCGCCTGAGAGCGTGCAGGAGGCGGCTCCGAGCGCGTCTTCGAGCTGGGCCACGGTGCGGGCGCCGATCACCGGTAAGAACTGCGGCGTACGCGCGCGCACCCAGGCGATCGCGAGCTGGCTCGGGGTGACGCCGCGCTCCGCCGCGAACTGCGCGAGGGCGTCCGCGGCGCGCGCATTGTTCTCCGCGTGTGCACCGCTGAAACGCGGCAGATAGCTGCGAAAATCGCCGGGTCCGCGCGGGCGCTTGCCCGCGAGCAAGCCGCGCGACAGCACGCCGTACAGCGTCGCGCTGATGTCGAGCTCGTCGAGTGTCGGGAAGATCGTCGCCTCGGGCCCGCGCGTGGCCAGCGAGTATTCGATCTGCAGATCGACGATGGGATGGACGCGCTGCGCGCGGCGGATGGTCTCGGCGCCGACCTCTGACAGGCCGATGTGGCGGACGTAGCCGGCCTTGACCATGTCGGCGATGGCGCCGATCGTATCTTCGATCGGCACCGCGGGGTCGAGACGCGCTGGGCGATAGATGTCGATGGCATCGACCCCGAGCCGCTTGAGGCTGTAAGCGAGCGCGGTCTTGACAGCGGCAGGACGCGTGTCGATCCCGAGCCAGCCACCGTCGGGCCCACGCTGCGCGCCGAACTTGACCGACAGGAGCACGCGCTCACGCCGTCCTTGGATGGCGCGCCCGATCAACAGCTCATTGTGACCCATCCCATAGAAGTCGCCGGTATCGAGCAAATTCACGCCGCGCTCGATCGCGGCGTGGATGGTGCGCACGCCCTCGGCTTCGTCGCTCGGGCCGTACGAGTTCGACATCCCCATGCAGCCGAGCCCGAGCCAAAACACCTCCGGTCCCGTGCGGCCCAGGCGCAATGTCCGCCGTTCGCGTTCTCCGTCCATGATTGCCTCCGTCCGCGACAGGTTAGACAAGGAAACTTCGAAGGCGAGCCGACCCCGGCCCTGGTCCCCGAGCCGGTTCCTTTTCCGTCCGCGGGGGCGTTTTTCGGCGATGGATTTTCTGGCTTCCTCGCGCATAAGGGTATGCTCGTGCTTGGGTCAGCTCCCGCGGATGCGGCGTCGGTAGCCAGCCGCTTACCGGCCGGCGCGCCCGCGGCCGGTTCGCCGCCCGTGCCCGCCGTGCAGATTGCGGACCTCTATCTCGAGCACTTTCAGTTCGTGTGGCGGAGCCTGCGCCGGCTGGGCGTGCGCGAGAGCAGCCTCGACGACGCCCTGCAAGACGTGTTCTTGGTGGCCCACCGCAAGCTCGACGCGTTCGAGGGGCGCTCGACCCATCGGGTTTGGCTGTTCGCGATCG
>CAZYWR010000576.1:0-3704 GCA_964651185.1 uncultured Polyangiales bacterium | reverse complement strand
CCATGGCCGTGACACCGCTGCGAAAAATTACTGGGTTGAATTGGATCATTTTCTCGCGGCGCACACTCGGTCTCTACGCGTTCTTCTATGCGCTGGCGCATTTTCTCATTTTCTTCAGCCTCGACCGCTCTTTCAGTGTCTCGAGCAGCAGGTCGTCCCCGCGTTTTACGAGCGCGACACGCGGGGCGTGCCGGTACGCTGGCTAGGCTGGGTGCGCGAGAGCATGGCGAGGCTCACGCCGGCGTACTCGGCGAATCGCATGCTGCGCGAATACGTGACCGACTACTACGCGCCGCTCTCGGCGGCCATCCGCGAGCGCAGCGCGTCGGACTGCGCGCTCGGCAAGGAGCTCGTGAATCTTCGCAAACGGCTCGAGGCAGGCTGGGAGGCCACCCGTTTTGGCGAGCTGCACGTCGAGCAGCGCGGCGCGAGTTACGCGTTCTACGTGCAAGCGTACTTGGGGGAGCTCCATCCCGAAGAGGTCAGACTCGAGCTCTACGCGGACGCGAGCGAGTACGGCCCTCGGTTGATCCTCCCCATGGAGCGGGGAGCGCGCTTGAGCGGAGCCGGCGAGGCTTACCCTTACACGGCGACCGCCCCGGCCGACCGGCCCGCCTCGCACTACACGCCACGCATCGTGCCGTGCTGCCCGAACGCCAGCGTCCCGCTCGAGATCGCGACCATCCGCTGGCACCACTGAGATGCCGTGCGGTCCGCGCCCGACTTCAGCCGGGCGCGTGCAGCTCGGGTTGCTCGTGTTCGTGCGTATGGCCGCGCCGCCAGGCGCGCAGCCGGTCGAGCACCGAGCGCTTCTGCGCTTCGGGCAGCTGGCGCTCCGCCCAGTCGTAAAATAGCTGCTCTTCGTATTGGGCGTGGCTGCGCAGCGACGCGATGAAGGCCTCGGCGCTCTCGCAGCGCAGCATGTGGAGGTCGAGCTCGATGCCGAGCCGCTCGAGCCCTCGGCGAATCTCCCCGTGATCGCGCCGGATGTGCGCGGCCTCCTGGGGATAGCTCTGCTCGAAGCCGGGCAGGATGAACTCTTCTTCGGCGTGGAGATGGGCCTGGAGGTCTGCGTCCATGCTCAGCCACGCGCTGCGAACGTATTCTGGGTCGCCGCCGTGGACCGCGCACAGAGCCCGGTGAAACTCGGCTTCCAACGTCGCATGATCTGCCTTCAGGGCTTCGCCGAGCTGCAGCGCACTGGCGGTCTTGTCGAGTTGCATGGTCTTTGAGCCTTTCGTTGCAATGGGTGCGGGCGACCCGATCGCGTGCGCGCTCAACACGCCGGCCTGCTCGCGGATCGAAGAGGGAGCTAAGCACGGCGCGTGCCGCCCGTGCGCGTCCGCTCGCCTTTCCGTACGACTGCTGCACGCTGGCGCGCGCGAACTCTGCACGTGGCGCGCGCGGCTGGTCATGTCCACCGCGCCGAATGTGCGCGCGGGCGCAAGCCTTGCGTGGTATGCGCAGCGCCTGCGCGCCTCGCCCGGCGGCCCAGCTTCGATGCCTGCACCGCTTGTAGCGAGGATCTACTCGAGCCCTTGTTCGGTGAGGCTGGGCGCTTCGCGCTTGTCCTTGGGCTCGGGCGCATCCGTCAGGGTCGCGTCCGTGAGGAGCAACGTGCTCGCGATCGAGACGGCGTTCTCCAAAGCGACCCGCAGCACCTTCGCAGGGTCGATGATTCCTGCTTCGATCAGGTCGACATACTTGCCCGCCGCTGCGTCGAAGCCGAAGGCGCCCTGGCCGGCGCGCATTCGTTCGACCACGACGCCATCGTCGACCTCGCTGTTTTTGGCGATCTGACGCGCCGGCGCCTCGAGCGCGCGCGCGAGGATGCGTAGGGCGGTGCGCGCGTCGCCTTCCACCTTCTGCATCTCGGCTTCGAGCGCGGGAATGCAGCGCAGATAAGCGAGCCCGCCGCCCGGCACGATGCCTTCGGCGATCGCGGCTTTCGTCGCGCTGATCGCGTCATCGAACGCGTCCTTGCGCACCTTCAGCTCGCTTTCCGACGCCGCGCCGACGCGGATCACGGCGACTCCGCCCGCGAGCTTGGCCAGGCGCTCCTGCAGCTTCTCGCGGTCGTAGTCGCTCTTCGTGATCTTGATCTCGCGGCGCAGCTCGTCGCAGCGGCCCGCGATGACGGGCTTGTCGCCGCGGCCGCCGATGATGGTGGTGTGCTCGCGCGTGATGATCGCGCGTTGCGCGCCGCCGAGCTGAGCTTCCGTGACGTTCTCGAGCTTGACGCCGATCTCCTCGGAGACGACCTTGCCGCGCGTCAGAATGGCGATGTCATCGAGCATCTGCTTGCGCCGATCGCCGAAGCCGGGCGCCTTGACGGCGCAGCACGGGAGCGTCCCGCGCAGCTTGTTCACGACCAACGTCGCGAGCGCTTCGCCCTCTATCTCTTCGGCGACGAGCAGCAGCGGCCGTCCAGTCTGGGCGACCTGCTCGAGCACGGGGAGCAGGCCCTGCATGCTCGATACGCGCTTGTCACAAAGCAAGATGGCCGGATTCTCGAGCACGCAGGTCATGTCCTCCGAGCGCGTGACGAAGTACGCCGAGGCGTAGCCGCGATCGAATTGCATGCCCTCGACCACCTCGAGCTCGGTCGCTACGCCCTTCGCCTCTTCGACCGTGATCACGCCCTCGTCGCCCACGCGTTCGGTAGCGTCGGCGACCATGTCGCCGATCGCCCCCTCGTTATGGGCGGAGATGGCCGCGACTTGCGCGCGCTCGGCCCGCGAACGGACAGGGCGCGCGATCGCGCGCAGCGCTTCGGTGGCGAGCCGCACCCCACGATCCAGGCCGCGCTTGACCTCGATCGAGCTCGCGCCGGCCACGACATTGCGCAGCCCCTCGGACCAGATCGCCTGCGCCAGCACGGTGGCGGTCGACGTGCCGTCACCGACTTGCTCGCCGGTGCGCACGGCCGCCTGCTTGAGCATCTTGACGCCGAGGTTCTCCTCCGGATCCTGGAGCTCGAGCTCTTTCGCGATCGTAACGCCGTCGTTGCAGACGAGCGGCGCGCCCCACTGTTTATCGATGAGCACGCTGCGCGACTTGGGGCCGAGGGTCACGCGGACCGCGTCCGCGAGCGCAGTCGTGCCGCGCAACACCTTGTCGCGGGCGCTCGATTGAAAAAGCAGGCGTTTGTGCGACATGAGATGGAGCTCCTGGACTGCGTTCAGTAGACGCTACGGAGGATAGGCCTTCCGGCTACACCTTGTATTTGCACGCGATGCACAGTCGTTTGCATGGTCGTTTTGCACGGTCGTGCACGTTCGATGCCACGCGCGCAGCTGGGGAATCTCCGCGCATCGCTTGCGGGCGCGACCTCGCCGCGTGCAAAGTCTGCGTCGAACGGTCTGTGCACGCGCTGATCACATCGCCGAACACCCGCGCTCGCACCGCGGCGCGCAGGCGGTACGGGACGTGCAGTCACCAGGATAGGTCGCACGATGAACGCCTCCGCGGAAGTGCCCGATCCAGCGCGCGCGCCCGCGGTGCGACGCTAGGCGTTCGCTATGGGATGACGTCGATAAACCGGCCGCCGCTGATATACCAGCCTTCGCCGCAGTCTTTGCACCACATGATCTGGGTGCGCAAGGCGACCGGCGCCTGTCCTTGCTCGCCGCGGACGGTGACGACAACTTCGCCGCGTTCCAGCGGCATGATATGCAGCAGACCGACCCCCAAGTGGGAAATAT
>CAZYWR010000575.1:0-3091 GCA_964651185.1 uncultured Polyangiales bacterium | reverse complement strand
GTGACGGTGGAGTAGAGGGGGATGCTCGCATCGCGCGGCGCGATGGATGCGAGCAGCTGGCGCAGCTCGCGACCCAGCGGCTCCATCTGCGCCGTGTGCGAAGCGTAATCCACCTTGATCCGCCGGCAGAACACACCTTCTTGCACGAGCTCCCCGAGCAGCCCGTCGAGCGCCTCGGGCTCGCCCGACACGACGGTGGAGCCCGGACCATGGACCACCGCGATCGAGAGCCGTTCGCCGTACCCCCAAAGCTTCCCGCGCAGCTGCTCGTCAGACAGCGCGACCATCGCCATGCCGCCGCGGCCCTGCACACGGCGCAGCAGCTGACTGCGGCGGCAGACGATCGTGGCAGCGTCCTCGAGACTCAGCGCACCTGCGACGCAAGCCGCAGCGATCTCGCCCTGGCTCTGGCCCACGACAGCGTCTGGCTCGATGCCCCAGGACCGCCAGAGCTCCGCCAGCGACACCGCGACGGCAAACAGCGACGGCTGCGCGAGCGCCGTGTCATCGATGCGCGCGACGGGATGCTCGCCGTAGAGCACGTCCAGCAGCTCGCACTCCATGAGGGGAGACAGGGCACGACCGCAGCGCTCTAGCGCCGCCCGAAACACCGGCGCCGTCTCGTACAGCGCGCGCCCCATGCCGAGGTATTGAGAACCCTGTCCGGCAAAGAGAAACGCGATCTTGGGCCGCGTCACCGCGAACGACCCCCGGAGCGCCGGCTCCCCGCGCGCGGCGGCTTGCAGCGCGCTCAGCGCCTCTTCTCGCCGCGGCGCCACCACGGCCAAGCGGTGCTCGAAGTGGCTGCGCCCCACGCCCGCGGTATGGCAAACGTCGCCCAGCTCCTGCTCGGGGTGCGCCTCGAGATGTTGCGCGAGCCGCGCCGCTTGGTCGCGCAGCGCCTGCTCGCTACGCGCCGACAGCGCCAAGAGATGCTGCGAGCGATCTCGCGCCACGACCTCACGCGCGCGCTCTTCGCGCGGCGCCTCCTCGACGAGGAGATGCACATTGGTGCCGCTCGCGCCGAAGCTGCTCACCCCGGCGATCCGCGGCGCACCGTCGCGAGGCCATGGCACGGGCTCGGACGTGACCTTGACGGGTAGCGCGCCCCAGGCGACGTGCGGGCTCGGCGCATCGAAGTGCAGGTGCTTCGGGATGCGCTCATGCCGGAGCGAGAGCACAACCTTGATCAGCCCCGCGATCCCCGAAGCCGCCTCGAGATGCCCGATGTTGGTCTTCACGGCGCCCACCAGCAGCGGCGACTCCGCGCTATGGCCATCGCCGTACGCCGTCGCGAGCGCGTCGAGCTCGATGGGATCGCCCAAGCGCGTGCCCGTCCCGTGTGCCTCGACGTACGCCACGTCTTTGGCGGCGACGCCGGCGTCCGCGAGCGCGAGGCGGATGGTCTCCTCTTGCGACGTTCCGTTGGGCACGGTCAGGCCGCTGCTCGCGCCATCGTGGTTGATGGCGGAGCCGCGGATCAACGCCAGGATCTCGTCGCCGTCCGCGCGCGCCTTGGAGAGCGGCTTGAGCGCGAGCACAGCACAGCCTTCGCCGCGCCCGTAGCCGTCCGCCGCGACCGAAAAGGTCTTGCACCTTCCGTCTGGCGCGAGCGCTCCCATGCGCGAGAGCGCGATCATCTTGATTGGCGAGACGAGCACGTTCACGCCGCCCACCAGCGCGACCTCGCACTCCCCCTGACGCAAGCTCTTGCAGGCGAGGTGCGTGGCCACGAGCGACGACGAGCAGGCGGTGTCGACGGTCAGACTCGGCCCTTGCACGCCCAGCGCGAAGGAGAGCCGGCCCGCGCCCAGCGCGATGATGATGTTCCCGGTGACGTCGTAGGCATCGAGCTGCTCGGGGCGGTCGCTGTATCCGGAGTAACCGCTCGGTGACATGCCGACGAACACGCCCACGCGCTTGTCGCGCAGCGCCTCACGCGTCAGGCCCGCACGCTCGAGCGCCTCGATCGAGGTCTCGAGTAGCCACCGCTGCTGCGGGTCCATGGTGATCGCCTCGCGCGGCGAAACCCCGAAGAACTGCGCGTCGAACTGATCCGCGCCGTCGACCAGCGCGGCATCACGCGTGTACATTTTCCCGATCGCATCGGGATCCGGATCGTAATAAGCATCGACGTTCCAGCGCTGCGGCGGGATGGGCTTGACCGCATCGATTCCTCCGTCGAGCAATTGCCAAAACGCCTGCGGCGTATTCGCGCCGCCTGGCAAACGACACGCGAGCCCGACGATCGCGATCGGCTCCGCCGCCGCGGTAATGCCGGGCTGCGTGGGACCCGTGACGTCATCATGACGGGCCACGCCGAGCTTGGCTTGCAGATGCGCGATCAGCTGGTCGATGGTTGGATGCTTGAACAGCTCGGGTGCGGACACGCGCACGCCGAGTCGCGCCTGCAGCCGCTTGCCCAGTTCGAGCGCGCGCACCGAATCCATACCCAGATCGAACAACCCCCTGCGCGGGTCGATGGTTTCGGCGCTCGGATAGCGCAGCGTGCGCGCCACTTCGCTGCGCACGAGCTCGGAGACGCGTGCGGCCTGCTCGGCGTCCGCGGGGCCCGGCGCGCGCTCGCCGCCGCGATCGAGCGCGGGCTCGGGCGCAGGCAGCGCCGGTGCGCGCCGCTCGATCTCCGCGAGCAGCGGTCGGGCGCGGCGCGCCTCGTAGACCTCGCGGAAGCGCGGCCAATCGAAGTCCGCCACCGCCGCCTGCGTCGCGCCGCTGGCGAGCAACGCCTCGACTTGAGCGAGCGAGCTGGCGGGCGTCAGCGCGCGCAGACCGATGCGCCCGAGCTCGTATTGCATGGTCTCGGACGCCATGCCGCCGCCCGACCAGGGACCGAAGTTGACGCTCAGCGCCGGTCGCCCCATGCGGCGTCGCTCGTGCGCCAGAGCGTCGAGGAAAGCATTGGCGGCGCCGTAGGCGGCCATCCCGGCGGCGCCCCATACCGACGCGCCGGAGGAGAAGCAGATGAACGCAGAGAGCGGTAGATCCAAGGTCAGCTGGTGCAGCAGCCAGGCGCCCTCTACCTTGGCCGCCATCGTCGCTGCGAGATCATCCGGCGTCGTATCGCGGAGCT
>CAZYWR010000574.1:0-3048 GCA_964651185.1 uncultured Polyangiales bacterium | reverse complement strand
CCTCGTACTCGAACTCCATGATGAAGTTGGTCGGCTGATGGCCGGTGCGCTGGTGCGGACGATGATCGATCACGAAGGCGAACAGCCGCACCGCGATGTGGTTGTGCAGACGGTGACAGCCGTGCGAGTGGCGCCGCATGATGCTCATGTAGTCGACCGAACCGTGCGAGCGGATGCCTTCGTCCGAGCCGATGCGCACGTCGCCATCAGGCAGCCGTTGGTAGCGCCGGTGGTAGGCGGCCACGAGGCCGTACGCGGAGGCGTAGCTGGGCCCGGTCTCGTGGTAGTTGATCTCCCACTTCGGTTCGTTCTTCTTGGCCTTCTTCTTGCGCCGCAACAAGTCGCGAGGCGGCGTCGAGTTGGGCGGCAGCCAGACCGGCGCGGAGACGATCTCTTTCCACAACACATCGCCCGGCGGCGACTCTTTGTACTTCCACCAGACGACGTTCTCGATCAACTCGCTCTTCCAGCCGCCGATGGTCGTGCCGAAGCGGGCGATCGGGATGCGCTGGCCGAGGTAATTGACGAGCAGCGTCGTATGCGGACGGCGCACCACCGGTTGCGAGCGCTCCTTGCCGTGCTCGTCGAACGGGAACTCGTACCAGACGTCGCCGCGATCGATCACCACGCTCAGATCCATGTCGCTCGAGTAATACTCGGGGCGAGCTGGGCCCGGGATGGCGAGGTAGCGATGGCCATCGCGCGACAACTTGCCGAGCCCCTCGAGGAACGCATAGGTCGCTTCGGGCGAGGTCAAGCCGAAGGCCTGAATCACGGCGGCGCGCAGCTCGGCCTCGAGGTTCGGCACCTCGTGCGCCTTGCCGTCCGCGCCGGTGAACGTGACCGACGCGCCGTCCGGCTTCTTTGCGCTGCCGTCTTCGATCGCGCCGAACGCGTGCATGGCGCGCTCGGTCAGCACGCGGATCACCGTTTCGTGCTCGGCCTCGGCGCTGTCCATGCGCAGCGCGGCGACCGTGGCCGGTCCGATCGCGCCCCAGCTGTAGACGCGGTGGCGACGTTCGAACTCTGCGAGCGCCTCGTGTGTGGCCCAGTCGAAGGCGCCCTTCAGGTACTTGCCCTTGCCCTTGAAGTAGCCTTCGCACTGGAGGCGCTCCTGCGCTGCGCGGATCGCGAGCGTGTCGTCGTGCTCCTGCATGTAGAACTTGAGCAGCGCCTGCTCCTTGGGCTTCAGGCGCTGCGGGTTGACTTGGGCCGCTTCGCCCACTTTTTGCGCGGCCATCAGGTGCGTCACCAGCTTCTCAGCGGCGACGTACCTTTTGTAGGTGCGCGCGGCTTCGACGGGCCCTTCGTACGCGACCACGCCGGTGAAGCTGGCCAACGCGCTCAGGTCGAGGTCCTTCGCGCAGGCGAGCTCGCGCGCCCACTTGAGGCGCGCGCGCAACACGCCGAGCGTGGGCATGATGCCGTAGAGCTCGAGGTACTTGTCCTCCCTCGCGCGCTCACCGTACGCGTCCTTGGGAAACTCGCCGCGGGCGAGCGCCAGATAGGTGCTGCGAAACTTGTGCGGCGCCGGCTTGCCTTCGGCGTCGACTCCGTCCGTGAACAGGATCGGCGTCCAGCCGTCGCCGAGATCCAGGAACACGTAGCTCGCGGCCTCCGGCCCTCGCGCATCGACCTGGCCGGCCGACTTGCCGTCGCGCCACAGCTCGACCGGCTGGAGCAGCTCGGACGGCGGCGGCTCGGTCGGGGTTGTTCGGTTCGCCGAAGCTGGGGCCGCAGGCGCGGACGGACCTGCGTCATGGGCAGCGAGGCCCGCGTCGGGTCCCGAGCACCCGAGAGTCCAGCAGAGCGTCAGGCTCACGCACCACCGTCGAAACGTGCGCGCGTGCATGACAGCGAACTGGAAGTCACGGCGAAGCGCGCGAGCGCAGGCAGCAGAGCGCGGGCGGAGCCCGCACGTACGCCGAGCGCGACGGAGCGCGCGAGCGAGATCGGCGCGCAGGGAAGCCTGTTGCGCGCGATCGCCCCGTGATCGCCGCGCATGCATTCGTCTGCGACCAAGGTCTGGCTGCGTTCCGCGCACCTGTCACGCACCTCGCGAAAAGGAAAGCGATCGAGCTTCGGGCTACGTTCCGGGGGCCGATCGCTGCGCGCGGAGTCGAGCTACCGCCCGCAGCAAGGATCGTAAGAGTCCTATCATCGTTTGCCCCGCGCGCGAAACGGCGCGCAGCGCTCGTTCGTTTCGCCGGCGCGAACACGCGTGCGCAAGAATGTGCGAGGCACGCGCCAAGGGCCGCTCATGCGAGGCATTCGCAAAGTGGGCGAGCCCTCAACACGGAAGCTCGAGCCTGGCCTCGTAGGCCCTGCATGCTACAGCCCTGGCCGAATGGCTTCCCAGCCCGAGCCGCCGGAGCCAAGCCAGCCGGCCGTCCTCGTACCGGCAGCGGAGCCGAGCCCCGCGCTCATGCGCCGCGCGGATTACCGCCTGGTGCGCACGCTTCTGTCCCTACAGTACACGCGCGCGAGCGGAGCGCTGCGGGTCGATGCCGAGGGCGTGCTCACCGTGGTGTATCTCCGCGATGGCCACCCCGTGTTCGTGGAGGGAGGACTCCCCGCGGACAGCCTGGGACGTCTGTTGGTGCAGCGCGGGATGATCTCCGAGGCGGTGCTGGCGCAGGTCGAAGAGCAGCGCATGCTGATGCAAGGGCGGCTGCGCTTCGGCGACGTGGCGCGTCGCATGGGGGTGCTCGAGACTGACGCGCTGCGCGCGGCGCTGCGCGACCAAGTGCGCGAGAAGCTCGCGCGCTGCTTGCATTGGGAGCGCGGACAGCACGTGTTCGTGCCGCGCGAACACGCCCTGCAGCCACTGCCCGATGGACCTTTGCAGATCGAACCGCTGCTGTTCGCGGGCGTGACCCGCCATTATTCGAGCGAACGCGTGCGTGATCTGCTCTCGTTGCTCGGTGCGCACGCGCCCGAGCTGTGCGGCGACCGGGAGCTCATCGCCAAGCGCTTCGAGCTCGGCGCGAGCGATCGCGCGCTGCTCGCGCGCATCGACGGCTCGAGCTCCGCGGCGGAGCTGCTCGC
>CAZYWR010000573.1:0-3394 GCA_964651185.1 uncultured Polyangiales bacterium | reverse complement strand
CAGACCGCACCGCTCGCACAGCTCGTCGGCGGAGAGGACAACCCCTCTAAGGGCCTGTAGGACCCCGCGCTCATCTTCGTCAAGCACTGGATAACTCTCAACTTCTTTCGGTCTCCTGACAGCTCGCCGGGGAGCCTTGGGCCGCTCCGGAGCCGCTAGCGATAGGACATCCGTGCTGCCTCTGCAAACTATCGCCCCGCGGGCGAGAAGTGTGAGACAGCCCGCACCTCGCTCTTCCCACGGGGCATATGGCACCGCCAAGAGCGGTCTCCCCAGCCGGCGCGCATGGGCGGCCGTGGACAAGGCCCCGGACCGCTCGGGCGCTTGAATGACGATAACCACCCGCGCCAGGGCCGCAATCAGCCGGTTTCTTTCCAGGAAGGCGGCGGCCGCGTTCGGCGCTCCCGCGAACGCGTCCTCCACGGCCTCGCTGACGAGCGCTCCGTGCACGGCGATCTCGTTGAACAGACGTCGGTTCTCGGCCGGATGCGGGCGCACCAGCCCAGTCGCCAGCACGGCCACCGTGCAGCCGCCCGCGTCGAGGGCGCCGAGATGCGCCGCGGTATCGATGCCGCGTGCGCCTCCGGACACAATCGGGCAGCCGGCGTCCGCGAGCTCCCGCGCGAGCTCCCGCGCAAACTGCGCCGCGGCAGGGTCCGGCGCGCGCGTTCCCACGATCGCGACAGCGTGGGTCCACGCCGGCAGTTCGCCGCAGAGCGCAAGCCGGACGGGCGGGCGCGAGAGCTCAGCGAGGCCCGGTGGCCAATCGGGATCACTTGGAAGCAACACGCGGGCGACGGGGTGAGCGGCCATGCGCGCTTGCATCGGCCCGGACCGCGCCCCGGTTGCGCCTCGACGCTGACGTCCGCAGGCAGGAGTTGACTGCCCAGACGAGAAGTTGACCGCGAAGGCGGCGAGATGAGATGGCAGCCGGGGTGGAGCGTTCGTCCTCGCACCTGGCCGCCCTGCTCGCCGTCGCCTTGCTGGTCGCGTTGGGCGCGGCCCTCGAAGCCTGGTGGCGGCGCGTTCGCGAGCGCACCGCCGCACGCGCGGCCGTCCGGCGCGGCCTGCGCGGCGAGCGTGGCGCGGAAAAGCTCCTGCGTAAGCTCGGCTACACGCTGCTCGCGCGCCAGGCGCCAGCCGGCTACGCCGTGCTGCTCGACGGCGAAGCCAAGGCGGTCCCGCTTAGCGCGGACTTCCTCGTCGAGCACAAAGGTCGGAAGCTGGTGGCCGAAGTCAAGACAGGCAAGGCCGTGTCGCTCGACCATGCCGACACGCGGCGGCAGCTGCTCGAATACCAGCTCGCGTTTGGGGCCGATGCGCTCCTCTTGATCGATATGGAAGCCAAGCGCGTCCATACCGTGCGCTTTCCGCTGCCGAAGAGCTCCTCGACGGCAACGCGGCGGAGCGTGTTGCGCTGGGCCGCGGTGGCGCTGATCGGAGGCGCCGCCGTCTGGCTGATCAGCCGAGGCGAGGAGGCGCACGAGCGCGGAGCCAAAGCCGCCGAGGCGAGCCCAGGTGCGGTCCACGGGTCGCCGCACGCTGCGCGCAAACCGGGCCGCCTTTGAAGCTCACCCGCTTCGCGCGCCCAGCCTTGTGGGCCGCGCGACGCCCGCGCACATTTTCTAAGAAACGCCGCGAACGCGCTCCACACACTGGATGCACCCTGCTCGGGGCGAAGCGCATGCGCGTTCAGCGGGGACTGCACTTCTGTGGCGCGTCACGCGTGACGCGCCGCTTTGCGCCGCGGATTCGCCTCGAGCTGCTGCGTAGACTCGTCCTGCTCGCGAACACTTATGTCCGACCGTGTCGTGTTCACCCTCGCGTGCGTGCCGATGATTTCGGGCGCACTCCTGCTCGTGGCGCTGCAGCGCGTGCCGGCGGTGCGCGTGTCCGCGAGCGCCGAGCACGCCGGCGCGGCCCTTTCCACCGGCACGACCGCCGACAGCGCGTGGCTCGGCGTCGTGACCCCGCGCCACACGGCCGAGCTCGCTTCCGAGCTGGGCGGCAAAGTCACCGAGGTGTGGATCAAGGCGGGCAGCCGCGTGCGCAAGGGCGACGCGATCGTGCAGATCGACAGCCGTGAGGCGTTGAGCGCGGAGGCGATCGCGGGCGCCGAGCTGGGGCAGCGCCGCTCGGAGGTCGCGCGCGCGGAGGCCCGCTGGGAAGAAGCGCGCGCGCAGCTCGCGCGCCTCGAACAGGGTGGCTCCTGGATCGCCGCGCGCGAGCTCGACGCAGCGCGTGCGGCGGAACGTGTTGCGAAGGCCGAGCTCTCGGCGGCGCAAGCCGGCGTGGGCATGGGCCGCGCTCGCTTCGCACAGCAGCGGTTGCGCGCGCAGCGCCATAAGCTCGAAGCGCCCTTCGATGGGGTGCTCGTGAGCTGCGACGTGGACCCGGGCGACGCGGTCGGTCCGGGCCAGATCGTCGCGCGCGTGATCAGCGACGACCGCCAGGTGCGCTTCGCGCTCCCGCGCGAACAGCTGCCCTCCTCGGGCGCGCTCGAGGTGTCGATCGCGCTGCCCGCCGGCGAACTCCGCGCGCAAGTGGAGAGCGTGCAGCCCGAGGTCGATCCCGCGGCGCAGCTGGTGTTCGCAGCGGCGCCGTTGGCCGCGGATACAAACCTGTTGCCTGGAACCCGCGTACAAGTGCGGCCGAGCTCCGTGCTGCCCGCTGCCGAGGACCGGTGACGCCATGACGCCCGCCCCTTCGCGCCCAGAGCCGCACGCGCCCATGCGGCCCCTGTTCCGACAGGAGGCGATCGAGCGCAAGTTCCACCACAATGCGCAGGCCGAGCTCTTGCAGATCGCGCCGAGCTCGACCGCCTGGCTATACCGGCTCTTGTGCGTCGCGCTCGCGCTGGCGCTGTTCTTCTTGGTCGTGGGACGCGTGCACGAGTACGCGAGCGGCCCCGCGCTCGTGCGCATGGAGGGGCGCACTGCGCTCAGCGCGAGCCAGCCGGCGTTGGTGGCAGCGGTCGAAGTGGCGCCGGGCGACCGCGTGCGCGAAGGCGCGGTGCTGGTGCGCTTGTACGCCGCCGAAGAAGCGGCCGCGCTCGAAGCCGCCACACGCGAGTTCGACGACCAGCTCGTCAAGTTGATGCAGCAGCCCAACGATCAGGGCGCACGCGAAGCGCTGGTGGCGCTGCGCACGCGCCGCGAGCTCGCGCGCGCCCGGCTCGAGCAGCGCGCGCTGCGCGCCCCGCACGCGGGGATCGTGGCCGACGTGCGCGTGCGCCCGGGTCAACTGCTCGAACCGGGCGTGTCCGTGATCGAGCTGCGCGGCGAACGGGCCGACCCCGACATCATCGCGATGTTGCCCGGGCGCTACCGGCCGCTGATCAAGCCAGGGGCGAAGCTGCGCTTCGAGCTCGAAGGCTTTCACCGCCGCACCTACG
>CAZYWR010000572.1:0-1835 GCA_964651185.1 uncultured Polyangiales bacterium | reverse complement strand
TCGTGGCGAGCGCGCACGTCTGGGAGCGCCCCGCGCCCACGCGGCGCCCTGCCGGCGGCGATCGCCGCAGCTATCGCGTGCGCATCGAGGACGCCGGGCGCACGCGCGAGCTCGAGCTCACGGATCCGCTCCCGGACGATTTGCGCCCGCTCGTGCGCGCCCTCGAAGCGCAAGCCAAGGCTCGGTGATCGCCGCCGCGCAGTGGAGAGCACGCCGCCGTGCAGGCGATCGTTTGCATTGAGGGTCTGAGAGGTCACCGAAAGCGAGCTGGGCGACGCCATCGCTCCACCCCTCGAAGCGCGCCTGCAGAAATTGCAGTAGCGGCACGTTCAAAGCTGCCTTGGCGTCCTCCTCGAGTGCCACTCGCTTGCCCCGGCAGGCCATGTACGCGTCGGCCGCGGCTCGTCAGCGTGCTGCGCTGGCCATCTCCCCGCACATTCCGTCGCGTTCCATGGATGCGCTATACAGGCTGCCTCATGAAGCGCGACCCAGCTCTCGTAGTCATCCTCGTCGCCGTGTTGAGCGCGGCCTGTAGCAAGAAGGAAGAGCCGAAGCCGCCCGCCCCCGAGCCGCTGCCCAAGAGCGCGGCTCCCGCGGGCACCGTGCCGCAAGAGAGCCCGCCCGTGGCGGCGGCACGCCCAAAGCGCGTACTTGCGCTCGCGCTGTCGCAGTTCGCAGGCGCCAAGCCCAAGCCCGCGCGCATGGAGCTGCTCGCGCCGCAGCCGGGCACCTGGAAGGTAGTCGGCTTCGAGAATCCCGAGAGCAACGTCTTCCACAAAGGGCTCGCGCTGAGCTGGCCGGGCGAGGCGCCCGTGCTGGTGACCCTGGGCGGCATGAAGGCCGCCGTGAAAGGCTGGCGTCCGCAGGGCGGCACGTTCGTCTCGGAGACCTATTGGACTGAAGCCTTCGGCGGCAAGTTCGATCGCATGCGCGATGCGGAGATCGGCGACGTAGACGGCGACGGTCGGCCCGAGATCGTAGTCGGCACGCACGATCAGGGCGTCGTCGCGTACCTCAAGCGCGACGCGAGCGGCAAGTGGTCTCCCGAACGCCTCGATCGCCAGCCCAACACCTACATCCACCAGATCGAGCTCGGCGACCTCGATCAGGACGGCGCGCTCGAGATCTACGCGACCCCGAGTGAGCCCAATCGACTCGACGCCGGAGAACAGACTGGGTACGTCGTGCGCTATGTGCCGAAGCTCAAGCAAGGCCGCAAGATCGTCGCCGATCTCGGCAAACGCCACGCGAAAGAGATCTTGGTCAAAGACGTAGACGGCGACGGCAAGGACGAGCTGTACGTCGCGGTCGAGGCGCTGACCAAGGGCGATCGCAACAACGTCGAGATCGTCGAGCCGGTCGAGATCCGGCGCTACGACGCGAACACACCGCCCACGCAGGGTAAGGTCGTCGCGCGCATTCAGGATCGCTATTGCCGCTTCTTGACGGCTGGCGATGTGGACGGAGATGGAAAGAAAGAGCTGGTGGCAGCCGCCTTCCGCAGCGGGGTGTGGCTGATCCACCCGAGCCGCGATGCGAAGCAAGCCTGGGCGATCGAGAACATCGAGACGACCTCGTCAGGCTTCGAGCACGCCGCGCTGCTCACGGATCTCGACGAGGACGGGCGAGACGAGCTCTACGTCGCCGCCGATGACCAGGGTGAGCTCCGTCGCTACGTGTGGCGCGACGGCAAGCCGGTGCGCGAAACCATCCTCACCCGCGACAATCCGCGCGAGACCTGGACCTGGAACATCACGGCCGTGGCCGGCGCGCGCGCGGGCCCCTCGCCTGGAGCGAGCCGTACTCGCCCGAGGTATGCGGTTGAACTGCGCCAA